>JADFOU010000088.1 GCA_022562655.1 candidate division TA06 bacterium | reverse complement strand
TGGAGGCGATAGAAGTAGATTCCACTGGCTTGGTCCTTGCTGTCCCATTCGACTTGATAGATTCCTGGTACTTGCTTTTCGTCCACTAAGATTTTTACACGCCTGCCCATAATATCATAAACCACCAGTCGAACGGGGATTTTTTTCTGCTCGCCGATCGCTGATCGCTGACTGCTGACTGCTGGGATGGTGTAGAATATTTTGGTGGAGTTTATGAATGGGTTGGGACGATTTTGGAAGAGTTTGAATTTTGAGATTGGAAAGGACTCGCCCTCTTCTACACCAACACTTGTCTCAAAGAGACGGCCAAAGATCCGGTCATCACCATAAGGAGTCGGACGAAAACTCTGATAGACAATGAGAGAACGCCCATCTCCTACCCTTATCAGTTCGGGAAAACGGTTAGGGTAGGCTCCTTCGGAGATGAGGACACCCCCAGGATTGAGGACAATTCCGTTCGATGTCACCTCAGTTCCATAGATATCCGCAAGATCATTTCGGTAGTCCTCCCAGATTACAAGGAAGTTATTCCCGTCAAAGGTAACTGATGGGTTCAACTGATTTTGGGCTTCTGTAGAGATGGGGATTCCACTCGTGTCAAGAACCGTCCCATCGGGAGTGATCCGAGCGCCGTAGATATCCGAATTGTCTCCACTCCCATCATTCCGGATGTCTTCCCAGACCGCTAAGTATTGCGTGCCATCAAAGGCTAAGTCAATCGGTTTATCAATGTCTCTCCACATAACAGGAGATCCCCGGAAATCAAAGGGACCCCATTCTGAGACTACTATTCCGCTTGAGTCTATGGGAATTCCATCCGGAGTAATTCTCCCGGCATAAATCCATGGTTCTTGAATTCTTAACATTCCAATCCATATGACAAGGTAATTTGTGCCATCAAAGGCTACAGCAGGATGGGTAGAGGCAGACCATGGCAAATTCGGAGTAATCTCAAAGGGCAGAGAATCCAGGACATTACCAGCTGGATCAACACGTAATCCTTCGATCCTACCAAGCGATTGATTCCAGAGGATTAAGTGGTTTGTTCCATCAAAGGAGATTGCCCGGTTCCATCTCCCTGCTGGAATTGAAAAGGAATCCAAAACGGCCCCACTTGTATCGATATGGGAACCCTCAGATTCAGACAAACCAGTGAATCCTGAAACTACCAGAAAGTTTGTCCCATCATAGGATACTGAAGAATTGTCCCTTTCTTTGGAAATATCATAATATTGAAAAATGGGGACGGGAATTGGGTCGCTTATAGTTCCACCTGTATTCACTCGGATACCAGGAACCCTTCCGTCCCAGAGATAGTAACCTTCACTCCAGGAGACGAGAGCGTTGTTTCCGTCAAAGTCAAGGTCTGGAGACCTCTGGTGGCGGGTTGAATTAGAGATGGAGAAAGGTAGAGAGTCCAAGAGAGACCCTCCCCCATCGACCCGTGCTCCTAATATATTATATTGAGTGTAAAATAGTTCGCTGAGATTCGAAGACCCTCCCCTCCAGACGATGAGATGATTTAACCCATTCGATGCTACAGCAGAATAGTATTCTGTGTGATTCGCTATTGCTATTTGGATTCCGGCTGTATCGAGAACAGTACCATTGGGATCTACTCTTGCACCAAATAGATCAAAATTATGGAGTAAATTACGACGTCGGTCCATCCATGTCACAAGATAACACGTCCCATCGAATGTTATGGATGGCGAAATTTGACCTAAACTATCTCTCCCGATGATAATGTCATTGGTGTCAAGAACGGTTCCATCAACAGAAATCCGACGGCCGTGGATGTCAAAGTCTTTGACAAATGGAAATGTGTCAAGCTCATTTTGCCAGACAACCAGGTAATTTATACCATCAAAGGCTATGGCTGGGTTTAACTGGTCCTCTACCTCGGTTGAGATGGGAATTCCGATGGTGTCCAGAACAAACCCAGAAGGGCTCACCCGGGCCCCATAGATGTCAAAGTCAACCCCGCTCCGTTCATCTTCCCAGACCACGAGGTAGTTCGTCCCGTCAAAGGAGATTGCAGGGGCTCGTTGACGCCTCCCCGCAGAGGGGATCGCAAAGGGGGTCCCATCAATGGGTAATCCGTTCAGATCTACGCGAACTCCAAAAATCTCTACATCATCAGGGATCAGGTCATAGGCCTGCCACACAACCAGATAATTAGACCCTCCAAATGCAACTTTAGGAAACCAGGGGTTGGAGAGCCCTGTAGAAATAAAGATTCCAGTTGGATCGAGAACAACTCCAGAGGGGGTGACTCTCGTTCCATAAAGATCGAGACCTGAACCACTTTCGATATCCCTTCCATCCACCCAGACCACAAGAGAGTTTGAAATACCAGTGGCTACTGCGGGATAGGATTGAAACTCAGGCGCCATGGAGATGACGATCCCTCCAGGATCTAACACCGTACCATCAAACGCGATCCGGGTTCCGATAATATCGTAGTCTAATTCTCGGCGAAGGTCCTGCCAGACGACAAAGTAGTTTGATCCGTCGAACGTAATGGCAGGAAACCTCTGGTCATTCCGCGCCTGGTTGTAGGCAAGGGTTGTGTCTAAGGGGAACTCTGGACCGAGGGGAGGAGTGGCCTGGACTCCGGCTGCCCAGAGTAAAGTGAGGGTCACATATGGGAAGGGGCGTCCTTTCATCTTTTCTCTTATAAAAGTGTTTTAACTAATAGTAATGCAAAAACTGTGCCAGAGTCATTTTAAAGTGACCCCATTTGAAGAGACAAATTTGAAATCAGGTTTATCTATTTTGAATTTCATCACTTAAGACGACTGAACTTTCCTCACCTTCACTTTCGCTTCTCTCGGTTGGAAATACAAATCCATTGTAAAATGCGAATCAGAATTGCAAAATGCAAGAGTTTTGATTTAAGAAAAGGCTCATGGGCTTATTGCTCAGCACCTTGTGACTCGTCTTTCGTGAACTACTGGGGAAAGATATGTAGGTCTGTCTTATTAATCCAGACAGACAAGAATGCCTGTCCTACGAATCCACACAGACGCAGGTGATGGTTTTCTCTACTCCCGGAGACTTGTGGATTCCCTTGACAATAAGATCCGTCAATGCCTTTAAATTCTTCCCTTCCACGAGAGCAATGGCGTCGTGAAGACCGGTGACAATGTGAACCTCCTTCACACCCTTTTTTCTACGGATATTCCTTACCGCCTCCACGGTCTTTCCCGCTTGTATATTGATCAAAATATAAGCCGACATCCGTTCCTTCTTTGCCATCTCCTTGCCCCTTTTGGTTTAAGGGTTAGATCGTTCTTTCAGCCATTTATCATTCGCCATTCACTGTTCACAATTCTCTATTCACTGTCCTTTGTTTAAGTTTTCCAGTATCCTCTTTGCTGCAGGGTCATTGGGACGAGCAAGGAGCCATTCCTCTAAAATGTCTCTCGCCAAGGTCGTATCAGGATTCAAATTCAAAAAGGTATGCACGAGATTGCTTACAAGAGTCGATGTTTGGGTTGCCTTCTTCATAGTTTCCAGATAAGCCTCATTATCCCCTGTGGCTTTCAGAAGGGGGAGGAGTCCACTATAACCCAGGGGTTCATTGGGTGACTTTTCAATCACCCTCTCATAGGCCTGGCGAGCCTCCTCCATCCTGCCCCTTTGCTCGTAGATCTGACCTAATTGGTAGTTTGACCGGGGGGCGTTCGGATCTGCCTGAATGACCTCCTCCAGTCTCTCCTCCGCCTTGTCTGTCTCTCCTGTCCGGATATAGAGCTCTGCCAGATGCTGCACCAAGAGGTTCCGCTGTTCCGTCGGAAATTTTACTGCCATCTCCGCTGCCTCCACTGCCCCTTTCAAATCCCCTTGGGACACCAGGGTTGTTGACAGCCGAAGCCACCCCGCCACATAATTGGAAAAGAGTTTCTGGGTATTGCTATCTTTGTAGACATTATCGTCAAAGATTGACCGATAGCGATATAGATCCTCGAGATTCTTTCGTGTCTTTTCTACATTGATTCTTCCTGCCTGCCCGCTTGTTCCCACTACACGATAGACCATCCCCTCCATTTCTAAGTAAGGGTTAAATCCCTCGATATTTTCCCTTGAGACAGTAACAGCAAAGAAAATATTCTTCTCCCCTTCATATCCCGGCAGGACCTTTTTCGCAAACTCCTCGGGAGAAATGATGTATTCTAGAGGGATCCTCATCCAGAGACTATCGGGCAAGACTCTCTGATAAAATCCAGGTGGAACCAGTACCAGCCTCTCCGGGATGAGACGGCGAAAAGGATTTGGGATTTTCTCTCTCACAATAGGGAGAAGGATTTTCTTCTCAAATTTTATTCCCCGATTGGTTGCGAGTATATCTCGCACTGCAATATCTTTCACAAAAATGTTCTTTCCAGGAATCACGTTACCCTCTTGATCCAGCATTGGATAGGGTCGGAGGTTATCAATTTCGTAGTCACTGAAGGAGAAGGGAACCCCACGTCCCTTTAGTTGTTTTATATACCAGTAGGTATTGAGAAGAGAGAGGTTCGCGACCATCACACCCTCCTCCCCCCTATTCCTCCATTTTTTAAACCCCTTCACCTCCTGAATAAACCATAAGGGAAATGTGTCGTTATCCCCATTGGTGAAAAGGATTGAGCTTTCATCGCAGGATATCAGTAAATTATGTGCGTAGTCATCAGGGATCCAATCTCCCCTCCGATTGACATGGCTCCTTATGTTACTCAATAAGGGAAAGAGTGTGAGGAGGAGGAATGTAACGACCGCGATGGAGATCCCTTTCCTCCAGTGTCTCCCAATCTCTTGCAAAAGCCCCCATGTGCCGATTCCGATAAAGAAGGCAAAATAGAGGAAAGAGGGGGAGAAGAAATAGTCTCGTTCTCTCACCTCGTGGGGCAGATGGAGAGGGTTGGGGTCAGAGGGGGAGTACTTCATATTGAGATAGGTTAACAATCCCAAGCTGGTGAAGAGAAAGGTCACTCCAAGGAGGAGGAAGGTCTTTTTCTCCTTCCGGAAGTGGGTCCATAATCCGAAAAGACCTAAGGAGGTAAAGAGCCAGGTAACGACAATGGAGAGAAATTTAAGCCAGGTGGATGGTTCTGTTAGGGGTTCAATCAGGGAACGGGGGAACTTGGCAAACTGCCAGGAGTAGTATTTGGCATAGAGCTTCAATTGCTCCAGATAAGCGGGGATGAGTCCCATCCCTTCCAATTGAGTCCGACGGGGAAGGAGGCTAGAAGGACCATATTGCTTCCTTGTAAAGACCTCCCAGAGAGTGCGAAAGTCTCGAGGGTTTACCTCGTTGATTCCCGGATCAAAATGGGCACGGATGATGAGGTAGAAATAGGTTGAGATCCCCAGAAAGATGAGGGGAATTAGGGCTAAAAGAAGTTTGGAGTCCAATATCCCTTTTCGATCCACAAAAATAAACAAAAGAAGGAACCCCGGAGCTACTAAGAGAGGAGCCAAGTGGACGCCAATGGAGAGGGTGAGGAGATAGACTGACAGGAGGAGGAGGTTTTTGTTTCCTTTCTTTCCGATATTCTCATACCAAATCAGAGCGATCCAAGTGATGAGAACCGTAATGAGGTTACTTGGGGAATAGACCTCCGCCTCCACTGAGTTGTCCCACACTGTGTAAGAGAAGGCACCCACGAGCCCAGCCACAATTCCACTTGTATGTTGGAGAAGGAGGAAGTTCTTCACTCGAGTCCCTTTAAAGTTACCGATTACCTTCACAACCAAAAGATAGATAAAGGCAGCCGCCATGGCTCCAGAGAAAACGGAGAAGAAATTGACCCGATAGGCGATCTCATTCGAGATAGGGAGAAAAGAGAAGATCTTTCCGATGAGAACCTGGAGAGGGGTGCCGGGGGGGTGAGGGACTCCCAGAATATAGGAACAGGCAATAAACTCACCGTTATCCCAAAAGGCCACCGTCGGTGCGATGGTCCAGAGATAAACGGAGAGGACGACCCCAAAAACAGCGAAAAATACTATTAAACGAATCTTCTTCTCTTTGTCCATGGAAACAAATGGTTAAATCGTAAATAGTGAGTCGTTAAATGGACAATCCTTAAATTTTACCATTTAACCGAATCCGCCTGCCGAGCCCGTCTTCACTGCCTGACCCACGGCCAGGGAGGCGGATCTCCGTTGTCCGCCTAAGGCGGACCAAACCCACCAGTAGGAGAATCACCAGTTTCCCATAAATATTATATGATCACTACCAGAAAATCAACCCAATTTTGGTTAAATCGTTACTTGGTAACTGGAAATTGGTAAATGGTAAATGATCTAAGATAATGAGTTTATGCGTTATGAGCAGTAAAATAATTGGTTGTATGTAACGAATTACCAAGCACCTATCACCAATTACCAGTAGCATTATCATCTTCCAATTCCCGTTTTCTTCTACGGGTTTTGATCGTTTTGACGATGAGGGCGTAAAGGAAGAGGAGGGAGATGGCACCCCAGAGGATTCCAGCATCGGAAAGGATGAAAAGAAGGTTATAATTTTTTTTCAGATGGGTGAGCCATTGCTGCTGGAACTGATCACAGGTGAGGCCGAGACCTTCTTCCAGAGCCTTTTCAAAATCGCCGGTACTCGTAAGGGTTTTCAGGAGAAATTGAAGTCCCTCTTCTCCAAATTCTTCTATGATGTATGCGATTGTGGAGAAGGATTGGGTATAGGCAAGGCGAGCCTTTTTCTCACTGGCTGGAAAATGAGTCTTGAGAGAGGAGAGAGGAAGAAGGGTGTTGTTGAGTACTGCCCAGGCAAGGGTCATAGACTCTCCGACCTTCCATTCTCGAGACTCGAACATTGCAAGCCCTTCATCAAACCAGCGAGGAATCCCCATACCCCCTTTATTAAAGGAGGTATGAGGATTATGCAGAAGGATGTGGGAGATCTCATGGGCGATGAGAGAGCGGAGGTCAATATTTTTTCCGACAAGGCGAGGGGTTTTGAGGACGATGGTCTTCTCATGGGGTAAGGCACAGCCAATCCCCCAGTCCGGGACACCCTGTCGCGTAAATTGATCAAAGTCATCTTGAGTAGAGGAGAGTATAATGCGAATCTTCTCCGAAGGGGTAGGAACGATTCCAAGGTGAGCGGCGATAGGAGGGAGTTCCTCTTCTGCATAGAGGAGGATCTCTCTAGCGCTCCTCTCATCCTCCTTCTTGTAGGAGAGGAGAAAGTGTTCGGACTGGATGGAGTTCCATTCTCCGGAGAAAAATATGAAAAACGAAAAATAAAAAATGAAATATTTCAATTCAAAAATAAGGCTATGCACCACAAAGACTCAAAGGACGCAAAGTTTATATCTTAATGTTCTTGAAATTTTCATTCGCCTCCCTGGCCGTGGGTCAGGCAGTGAAGACGGGCTCGGCAGGCGGATCTCTGCGGTCTCTGCGCCTTTGCGGTGATTGGCACTTCTCCTACTGGAGGTTTGGTCCGCCTTAGGCGGAAGAAACGGAGATCCCTGGCCTGACGCCAGGTCAGGCTTCGATTCGGTTAAACCTGTCCTGCCGACAGGTCAGGATTTAACCATTTGACCATTTAACCAATTACTGGTTTTTCATCGGGGAAATATTTTTTTCAACTTTTCCTTTGCCTTCTTTTCCAGTTCTTTTTTGATCTCCTCCTTCTTCTTTTCCAGTTCTTTCTTGGCTTCCTCTTTCTTCTTTTCCAGTTCCCCCTTCACTTTTTTCTCCACCTCTTCCCTCCTCTTCCCAATCTCTTCAGAGATCTTTTTCTCTATTCGATCTTTCGTTTTGGTAGTGTTCCAAGCGAATTTTGGGTTCTCTAATGTTCCACTGATGAGAAAATCGAGGACA
>JADFOU010000087.1 GCA_022562655.1 candidate division TA06 bacterium | reverse complement strand
CTAGACATCTTAGAGTATTACGTCAGGAAAACCTTGTGAGATACCGGACAGTAAAAAAACATGTTTACTATCGGCTGAAAAGGAGAGGTATTCTTTCCATTTTTCAATATACGAAAAAGTTCGTAAGGAGAAAAAGGTAGGGTGATACTTATTTGCGTATTTGATCATTTGTGAAAATACGCAAATGAAAATAATAATTTATAGAGAAATATCCTTGGAAATGTAAGCGTAACTAAAATGCGGAGGTGATTGAAATGCGAGAAGTAGCTGTGATCGGGGTTGGAATGACGAAATGGGGGGAACTCTGGGAAAAGTCTTTCCGGCAGATTTTCGTTGAAGCAGCCCTCAATGCTATTGATGATGCAGGTGTGGATCGAGTGGATTCGATGTATGTGGGAACAATGTCGAGCGGGATTTTTGTGGGTCAGGAGCATGTCGGTGCCCTCCTGGCGGACTATTTGGGCCTCGCTCCCATCCCGGCGACTCGTGTGGAGTCCGCCTGTGCCTCGGGAGGTGCAGCGGTTCGACAAGGGTTTATCGAGGTTGCCTCAGGGACAAGTGAGATCGTCTTGGTGGGAGGGGTGGAAAAGATGACCGACCTCAGTGCGGGAGAGACCACCTATGCATTAGCCACCGCAGCCGATCAGGAGTATGAGGTCTATCACGGGATCACCTTTCCCGGTCTCTACGCCCTCATCGCCCGGGCTCATATGGAGCAATTTGGGACCACGAGGGAGCAGATGGCTTCTGTGGCGGTCAAAAACCACTTCCACGGACATATGAACCCTAACGCCCAGTATCCCTTTGAGGTGACGAAAGAAGCGGTTCTCAATAGTTCTAAGGTGGCCGATCCCCTGACCCTCCTCGATTGTTCCCCCATTACCGACGGATCCGCTGCCATCATCCTCTGTCCCGTGGAGTTGGCGAAGAAGATCTCAAAGAAGCCCATCGTAAAGATTATCGGAACCGCCCAGGCGACGGATACGATTGCCCTCCATTCCAGGAAAGATCTCACCTGGCTCAAATCCACAGCCGATGCCGCAGAGAAGGCTTACAAGATGGCGGAGAAAACGCCCAAGGATATTCAAGTGGCAGAGATCCACGACTGTTTCACCATAGCGGAGATCTGCGTCACGGAGGCCCTGGGATTTTTTGAAAGGGGCGAAGGGGGGAAAGCAGCGGAGGAAGGGAGAACCACCCTCTGTCGAGGGGGGACTCCGGTCAATACCTCAGGTGGACTTAAGAGCAAGGGACACCCCATTGGCGCAACCGGTGTCGCACAGGTGGTGGAGATCACCCAGCAGCTCCGGGGTGAGGCGGGTGAGCGGCAAGAGACAGGAGCCCGAGTCGGTCTCACCCAGAATATGGGGGGAACCGGGGCGAGCACTGTTGTCCATATCTTGGAAACGGACTAACTGCTGGTTATTGGTAACTGGTAAATGGTAATGGTAATTGGTAAATAGAAATTTAAAAAATCATATTTTCATCTCAGATTTCATTGACAAATTACCAATTACTAATAACAAATCACTGAATTTCCGGAGGTTAAAATGCTTACAGCTCAGCGGTATGCGAGGGAGATTCCCCAGCGGTATCGGTTGGAGGCGGGGAAATGTAAGAAGTGTGGCGAGATCTTCTTTCCCCCGAGGCTCATCTGTGCCAAATGCAAAGGGAGGGAGTTTGAGACGGTGAAACTCTCCGATGAGGGGAAGGTGATCACTTATACCGTGATCCGGGTTCCTCCCACCCCCTTTGCCGATGAGGCTCCCTATGCCATCGGTATTGTCGAATTGAAAGACGGGGTACGGATCACCACACAGATTGTGGACTGTGAACTGGACAAAATCAAGGTCGGGATGCCCGTTCGGATAGAGTTCCGGAAGATCTTGCAAGAAGGGAGTGCCGGCATTCTTTGTTACGGATACAAATGCGTTCCTGCATAAAGAAATGGAATTAAATCTGCGACGAAACAAAAGAGGGGTTGATTTTAAACCCCCAAAAGACAATCACCTCGTCCTCACCCTCGCCTACAGCATGCTCCCGCTCATCATGAGGACAATGTTGAAAATCAAGACGGTTCAGGTCGAAGAAGACGACCTAGTGCGTCTGCGTCAGTTGGAAGGACAGCGGGTAGTTCTCACACCGAACCACCCGACTCACTGGGATCCTGTAGTGATGTTTCAGTTTTCGAAGTTATTTGGCGAAGAGTTCAACTATCTTGCTGCCAGGGAACTCTTTGACCGTGCATCCCTTGCATGGCTCCTGCAGCGGTGCGGGGTGTACTCGGTGATGCGAGGAACCAATGACCGCGAATCATTCCGCACGACTGTTGACCTTCTTACAAGAGGGAAGCGTAAACTCGTCATGTTCCCTGAAGGCCTGACCTGCTGGCAGAACGACACAGTGATGCCCTTTCACGGGGGGGTTGCGCTATTCGGGTTTTGGGCGCTGGAAGAATTGGCGAAGAAGGGTCCACCACCGCCGTTGTATCTCGTGCCTGTTAGTATTAAATACATTTACGTCCGCAACATGCAAAAGGAGATTACCCATTCTCTCACAATGCTCCAGCGAAGTCTCGGTTTGTCCCTGGGTCATCTCTCCCTGTACGAACAGTTGCGTAAAGTAGGAGAAGCAGTCCTGGCTTCCGCTGAGTCTGAGTATGGAGTGCGACCAAAACCGGATGCAAACTTGAACACGCGGATACAGAATATTAAGGAACTTCTGGTTAATCGTATTGCCACTGGGATTGGCGTCAATCTTAAACCCGACCAGCCGTTAGCCGACCGCATTCGTACACTGATCAATACTGTAGACCAGATCGTTCATGAAGAACCGCAAGGCCCGGATTACAAGATCGATCTCCACCATCAGCGTCAGGAACAGGTTAAACCTTTCTATGATGACTTGTCCCGAGTCCTGCGCTTCATCGCCACGTATGATGGATATGTACGGGAGACGCTGAGCGTGGAGCGATTTCTGGACACGATCGGTCAATTAGAAAGGGAAGTCCTGGGTAAGAGACGGAAACAAGGTCCTCGCAAGGCTCTCATTCGTATTGGTGAACCCGTTAACCTTGCTGATTACTTCGATCGCTTTAAAAAAGAAAAGCGTAATACCATTGAATTCGCAACCACACAACTTGAATCCAGGGTCAAGAAGATGTTGAACGAGATGGGGCGGTTCACCGTGCCGTTGGAAAAGCTTTCTCCATAATTTCTTATCGGTGACCGAAAACTTCGTTAAAAAGGAGTAAATTGTGTTTTCAGGAGCACGCTGGAGGAAAATTGCACTCTCAGTTTTTGTTTTAATAACTGCGGTCTATTTTGGTCTATCTGGCTATATGGCCTCAAGTCTAACTCAGACTGAACGCAAGCCACTTACCTCTACACCCAAGAGCTTCGGCCTAGCCTTTGAGAATATCTCTTTTCTCAGTGATCAGGACTCTCTTCAGCTCAAAGGTTGGTTTATTCCGTCGCCTGCCAGCAACCGGGTTATTCTTTTCGTTCATGGTAAGAGTTACCACCGGGCAAATCCTGAAATAGGGATGCTCGATATTGCAGCTGCATTGGTCAACAATGGATTCAACATCGTTATGTTTGATTTACGTGGGTATGGTGAATCACAGGGGAAAAGATTCTCCCTCGGCTATTTTGAACACCGTGATTTAAAAGGTGCAGTCGAGTATGTTCTCTCCCGGGGATTTCGTCCAGATCAAATCGGGGTCATCGGATGGTCCATGGGCGCTGCTACAACAATGATTACTGCGGGTATGACACCGGAGATCAAAGCCGTTGTCATGGAAAGTGGTTATGCCGATCTGGTGGATATTCTTGAAGTGCAAGTCCCCAGGGAAAGCGGACTACCACCGATTTTTACATTTGGTATTCTGAGAATGTTACGTGTATTGTATGGTATCAATCTCAATTCGGTCAAGCCAGTAGAATCCGTTTCCAGAATGTTGGACAGACATATCTTTATCATTCATGGGGAAGCTGATTCTCTTGTACCAGTAGAACATGCAAAACGACTATTCGTATTGAAAGCAAATCAGCCTGGTAACGAAGTTTGGCTGTTACCAGGTGTTGGACATGTAGATGCTTATCAATCTGAACCAGAAGAATACATTAGTCGAGTGGTTGCATTTTTCGACAGGGAACTTAAACTATAATACAAATTTATAAATTCACTATGAATATCATTCCAGATTGCATTGAGGAAAGCGGTGGCCGATATCAGGAAAAGACCGCCCTTCAGATCAAAAGAAAGAGAGGGGAGGCTTATGAGAAGGTCTCCTACAGAGATCTGAGAGAGAAGGTAGACCTGATTTCAGGCGGTCTTCTCTCTCTCGGAATGGAAAAGGGGGACCGGGTCGGGGTGATCTCTGAAAACCGGCCCGAATGGGCCATGGCCTATCTGGGGATCTTGAAAGGGGGTGGGGTGGTCGTCCCCTTAGACCCACAATTGAAACCCGGTGAACTCCAATCGATTCTGGAGACCGCGAAGGTCAAATTCTGCTTCAGTTCATCCTTGTTTCTTCTTAATATTCAAGAAATTACAAAGAGCCTCCCATCCTTCCAAAAATTGATCTCTCTGGAAGAGGAAGCCCCAGTCGGAGTTCTTTCTTCTTCTATAACAGAGGCTGAAATACTCTCCCTCTCTCAATTGACCCGTCCTCCTTCGCCAGTGAAGACTCCGGTGGATGAAAAGGATCTTGCTGTACTGATCTTCACCTCCGGGACTACAGGGAAGTCCAAAGGGGTGATGCTCAGCCATCGGAATATAGTCTCCAATGTGAAGGCCCTTCAGGAAGCAATCTATTTTGATGAAAAGGACACTTTTATCTCTCTTCTTCCTCTCCATCATGTCTTCGAAGCAACCTGTGGTTTTTTAGTCCCTCTCTCGAAGGGTGCTACCATCACCTATGCACAGAGTCTGAAATCCAGGGAGATTATGGAGGGCATCTCCGAGACCGGCGTCACCGTGATGCTGGGAGTTCCCCTTCTTTTTGAAAAGATGCTTGAAGGTCTCTTCCGTGCTGTGCAAGAAAAACCTCCATTGACTCGGGGTCTTTTCAGGACCCTCTGGGGAATCACAAGAGGGATGAAAGGGCTCCTGGGTCTGAATACAGGAAAAAGACTCTTTAAGAGCCTCCGGAAGAAGGCAGGTCTTACCTCTATCCGTCTTATGTTCTGCGCAGGTGCCCCCCTCTCTCCAGAGGTCGGCAAAGGGTTTGAGACCCTCGGCATTTCCTTCATTCAGGGCTATGGTCTCAGTGAATCCTCACCCGCCCTTACCCTCAATCCTGAAAAAAAAGGTAAGATGGCCTCCATTGGAAAAGCCCTTCCTGGTGTCGAGGTCAAAATTGCCAATCCAGATGAAAAAGGGGTTGGGGAGATCATCGCCCGAGGCCCGAATATAATGGAGGGATATTATGAAGATCCGGACAAAAGCAAAGAGGTCCTTCGAGAGGGTTGGCTTTACACTGGGGACTTAGGCTGGCAAGATCGGGATGGGTATTTTTATATCGCTGGTCGCTCCAAGAATGTTATTGTGACGAAGGCAGGAAAGAATGTCTATCCTGAAGAGGTGGAGGAGGAACTCCTGAGAAGTCCATATATCGCTGAGGTGATGGTCTATGGAAAGTCCAATCCCGAGACAAAAAGGGAAGAAGTTCACGCTATAATCTATCCCAATTATGAAGAACTGGAAAAGGGAAACACGAAGGACGAAGAAGTTATTAGAATTATTGATGCGGAGATCAAAAAGCACTGCGATAAACTTGCCGATTTCAAACGGGTGAAGGATTTTGAGATCCGGAAGGAAGAATTTCCCAAGACATCGACAAGGAAGATCAAGAGGTTTATGATTCAGAAGAGATAAGAATTAGAAATTTGAAATTGGAAACTCGTTTTCGAGTGAATAATGAAACAAACAAATATTTCCTCCGAGCCTGACCTCATTCCCAGAGAGGTCCTCTTCGGAAATCCGGTTAAAGCCGATCCCCAAATCTCACCCAATGGGAAGAAGATGGCTTACCTCGCCCCGGTCAAGAATGTGTTGAACGTCTGGTTGAAAACGGTCGGTGCTGAGGATGATCGGGTTATTACCCGAGATGACAATCGTGGGATAAGACATTATTTCTGGGCACAAGACAATAAACACATCCTGTATCTTCAAGATGTTGATGGAAATGAAAACTGGCGTTTGTATGGGGTGAATCTGGATACTCATGAGATTAAGGATTTGACCCCTTTCGAAAATGTGCAGGTCCAGATTGTCGACCGTAGCAAGCACTTTCCGAATGAACTGCTCATCGCAATGAACAAAGAAGATCCAAAACTCCACGATGTCTATCACCTTGATCTAACTTCCGGTGAACTCCAACAGGTCGCCAAGAATCCAGGCAATTTTACCGGTTGGGTGCCAGACGCCAATTTTAAGGTGCGTGGGGCGATGGCTGCGAAATCCGATGGTGGATTCGATCTTGTGATTCGTAAAAACGATAACGCCGATTGGAAAAAACTGCTTACATGGAATTCGCAGGACTCTCTCACCAGCCAACCGGTCAGTTTTTCCAAAGGGGGTGACGCTCTCTATCTGGTTGATTCTCGAAATGCCAATACAGGTCGCTTGGTCAAGATGGAAATTTCCACGGGGAAACTGGAAGTGATCGCTGAAGACCCACAATATGATGTGGGTCATGTGATGATCCATCCGGATCGATACGAAGTCCAGGCTGTGTCTTTCACAAAAGCACGAAAGGAATGGGTTGTGTTGGATGAGTCCATACAAGATGATTTCAATGCGATTGCAAATCTCCACCCAGGAGACTTTTTCATTTGCAACCGGGATGATTCCGATGAGACTTGGCTGGTGGGGTTCACTACGGACAATGGACCCGTGCCCTATTTTGCCTTTGACCGGAAAAAGCAGAAAGGGACTTTCCTTTTTGACCATAAACCCGATCTGAACAATTATACCTTAGCATCCATCGAACCGATCTCCTTTCCTTCACGAGATGGATTGACGATTCATGGGTATGTCACCTATCCAAATGGGAAAGAGAAAAAAAACCTTCCCTTGGTATTGAACGTTCATGGAGGTCCCTGGGTCCGGGATACCTGGGGGTATGATCCAGAAGCTCAGTGGATCGCCAACCGCGGTTATGTCTGTCTGCAGGTGAATTACCGGGGGTCCACCGGTTATGGCAAGGATTTTTTAAATGCTGGAGACAAGGAGTGGGGTGGTAAAATGCACGATGATCTGGTGGATGCCGTCAACTGGGCCACTGACAAGGGGATTGCTGATCCAAAGAAGATTGCGATCTATGGCGGTTCCTACGGTGGGTATGCCGCATTGGTTGGAGCCACTTTTACTCCCGACCTATTTTGCTGTGCGGTGGATATGGTTGGCGTCAGCAACTTGATCTCTTTTATTCAATCGATCCCCCCTTACTGGTCAACGTTTCGTTCCCTTTTATACGAGAGAATCGGCAATCCGGAAACGGAGGAAGAATTCCTGAAATCTCGCTCCCCCCTTTTCAAGGTGGATCAAATCCAGATTCCTATTTTGATTGCTCAAGGGGCAAACGACCCTCGTGTCAAACAGGCGGAATCCGAGCAGATTGTGGAGGCGATGAAGAAGAAGGGGATCGAATACGAGTATCTGCTCTTTCCCGATGAGGGTCACGGATTAGCCAAACCAGAGAACCGTCTCAAGTTTTACGCGGCCGCGGAAAAGTTTCTCGCCAAACATTTGGGTGGCCGCTATGAGGAAGTCGATTGAGGTGCTGATGGGTAGATTTCGGTCATAAATGGGTGAGTTCGTTCTCCCCGGAGTTAACAGGAACGAAGGACTTTACATTCTCTCCCTTCTGGAGGGACAGAAGAAACAAATT
>JADFOU010000086.1 GCA_022562655.1 candidate division TA06 bacterium | reverse complement strand
TCGCCTTCCAATGCGTCCTCGGCGCCTTCGGTTTCGCCCTCCGATGAGCCTTCGTTGGGATCGTCGTCTCCGCCGCCGGGAGAACGATCCAAGCTGATCTCCGTAATGGTGAGGGTCAGACTTTCGAGATCGAGATTGCGGCCGCCCTGCTTGTTCGCCCCGGTCACCTCGACCTGCATCTTGCCCTGGATTCCATCGTCGCCGGAGAGCAGGACGGTAAGGTCCGCCTTTCCACCGCCGCCAGGCGTGATTACGAGGTCACACCCCGCAAAAGCCACGACGGCCAACACCAATACGCCAAACACTTGCCCCGCTCGCAATTTTGTCATCGCACTTCCCCGCCTTGTTTCAGTTTCGTGTGCTCCGGCGCACTTTCTAATACAATGCAGCCCGCCGCACCGCTATCGTTGCGCCAGTTTTTCCTTTGCGTACTTGTACTCGATCGTATCCTCGGCGAAGTGCTTCAACATTCGCTCGTAGGTGTATCGCTCGTTTGCGGAGTCGCCGCGACGCTCGTAGCAACTTGCCAAGGCGGCGAAGGTACGATCGGTACCCTTCCAATCGGGAAAACGCCTGATCAACTCTTCGTAGATCTTTGCCGCTTCTGCGTAGTTCTGCAGGCGGGTGTAGTTGAGGTTGGCGATTCGCCGGAGGTTCAGGGCGGCTTCTTCGGAATCGGGATCGTCCTGGATGGCTCGCTGGTACCGGGCGATGATGGTCTCGGTGTCGTCTTCTTTTTCGACGGGCGCCGGTTTAAACGGTCCTTGCACCATTTCGGCACCTGGATCTGCCTCTGGATCTGCCGCGGGCTGCGGAGCAACGACTAGGCTGCTAGGGTCATCTTCTTTTTCACCTGAAGTGAGGCCCCAAAAGGCGGCTATCCCCACGACGAGCACGAAGGCCGAAACGAGCTGCCACTGTTCTTTAAGGATTGTTAGCAAGAACCTGTCATCCGACGCCTAACTCTCTCCACGAAACTTTAATGAGCACGATTACCGGGTCGGATCCTATCATACGGATCGCATCCCCCGTCAAGGCTTCGGCAAGGGGAAGGACTTGGTACACATCGGGCACGTTGGACAGTTCGAAGGTGTTTCCGACGATGGTTCCCATAATGGTCGTTTGTTGGTCGACCATGATAGTCTCTTGCGCATAGAATCCCCCCATGAGATCGAGATGGGCGCCGCCACCAAGGGAAATATCGTTTGCGGCCATGATCCCTATAACATTCACAGGGAAGGTCGGCACAGGGTTCCCGTCGCCATCGGTCATTGTCGCACCGAAGGTCAATCCTTCTTCCTTGAGACCGAATCGAAGTGTATAAGGTTCGAGGAATCGCTTTTTATAATTGTGAGCGACCACATCATCGTTGAGACGCCACAATTGAAAGATATAATAGCCCACGAATACGGCGCCCGAGACGGCAGCCAGACCGATGTAGTCTTCTTTAGAAGCTACATCTAAACCCTCTTCATCTACTTTGGATTGTTTTGGGGCAGCTCCTACTTTACCGATAAAGATAACCGTTCCAGTCACAAGAACCCCTTCAATCCCCAGATCCATGATTCCCTTCCAGACATTTCCGATATAGAATTGCCCTGCACCGGGGAGGACGGCTGAGTAGAGGCGGGCTTTCCCCACACTCTTCATTCCCTCTTCTTCGGCATGGATCCCTTGGGCAAGGAAGCAGGAAGCAATAAGAAGTATACAAATCACGAGACACGAATCACGAATCATGACTTCTTCACCGTTTTTAAAGGTTGGACGACCTCCCGAATCGACAAGCGGGCGATGTAATTCAGGAGCTGAAATCTCTCTTTGGTGATGATATCTTTATACTGCTTTTTGTAGGCTCCGGGAAGACGGGCATCTCTCTTGATATATTTACTCGCCTGATAGATCACCTGCCCGCTCCGGGTATCCACCATCGTCGCTCCAATTCCAATGGTGGGATCGGTTGTCACGGTACCATATTTATGCTCCACACCCGCTTTGACCTGTACATCCGGGATGAGGATATCGACGAGAAAGCCCCATAGAACTCCATGTTTCTTTTTCAACTCTTCCTTCGTCTCCCCATAGGTATGGGCTTTCACATCGGTCTCCGTCTTCAACTCGGCAATCTCGGACATGGTCGGGGTATAGGCAATAATCATCAACCCCATCACCCCATCTACCCCCAGCTTCTCCCCGAGGGCTTTCGCATCCATGGGGTTGGAAACCTTTTCTTGAGATAGGTTGAGCGACTCCATAGCTTCCCGTACTTGTTCCATTGTCGTAATCGAATAACCCTTCGTCTTCAGCATCTCATCCGTGAAGATCTGATCTAACAGAGGGTTTATTTCCTGATAGGGTGTCACGTTTGTAATGGGAAGAAGGGCGATCTTCTTCACCCCAGAGAGAGCCTCCCTGTCAATATAAAGAATCGGTCCCTCCGCCTTTCCACATCCCAACAGAAGTAGGAACCCAGAGAGACAAAGGAGGGACCGTTTCCTTTTTACGCCATTTTTCATGTTTGATCGGATTGGGACTCCTCGGAAGAAGTGACGACTGCTGGGACCAAAGGTTCCCTCGTTCCAAACCGGCTCAGGATGACCGCCCCTAAACCCAATGTCCAGGCGATATAGGTGACGAGAAATCCGAGGATCGCAACGAAAGTCCCCATCCCCTCAAAGAGACCTCCCCCCAGTCCAACGAGCCTTCCAAGGAGTGAAACCAACTCAACCAATATAACCCCAAAGATTATTGCTGTCAAGGGAGAAGTGTATTTGAAGTCAACCCGCTCGATGAAGATCCGACCTAAGAGCAAAGAGACCCCCGCATAACCGAAGATAAGACCGGCGATAAGGGCGAGGACGGCGAGGGGGACGAAGGGGATTCCGATGATGGAGACAGTGAGGGCCACCAGGAGAGGAAAAATAAGGATCTCTCCTAAAATTCCTACACCCAGGGTGGCAAAAAATTTCAGTCTCACTGTACTCTCTACTCTAGCCATAGGTTTTGGAAGGAAGACAGCCAAAAGGAGAGCGAGGATGAGGAGGATAGCGATGCGAACCACCTTACCGATGACAGAGTAGGTTCTTGTGAAAAAAGAGGGTACACCAAAATCATGAATACCGAATATGTGGTGACGGGATAACCCTCCAATTCCGATAGAGACCTCATCCCCATAAATCTTTCCCCCTTCTACTCTTTCCACAGATCCTCCTATAGCAACCACATCTCCATCAATTTCTCCCGTGGAATCCACCTTGACACTTCCTCCAACAGCCACTACATCCCCATCAACAGAACCCCTAACTAAGATGGACCCTCCGATGGCGACAACATCTCCATCCACCCTCTCCCCCACATCAATCTCTATATCCTCTCCAAACTTGACGATATCCCCTTTGGTTCTTTTAATTATTTTCTTTTCAATCCGGATCGTATCTTCACTCTCGTCGATTTTTATTTCTTCCTCAACTTTAATTTCCTCATCAAGAGCACCAATGTTCAAGGGCTCTTCCTCTCCATAGATCGTCAGAACCCCGAAGTTGAGGAATAGACCCACTAAGGAAAACATTTTAAAGAGAGTTTTGAACATGATTGACCTCCTTCAATGGAAGGGATAGTGATTTGATGAAAAGGAGTGTAAGGAAAAACGTAGCGAATACCACCGAGACCCAATAAATCGATGGGATATTTCGAAATACTATTGTAACCGTTGCAAGAAGAGTTTCGGTCATATCAAAAAGAGTTCTTGTAAAGCCAGTAAAAACGGTCAATCTGGCGGGGAGATGAAGAAGGGATTTGATTAAATCTGGAGCCCCACGGAGGGAACGTAGCATCCATGGGAAGAAGAGAGACACCCATGTTCCTGCAAGGATGACAAATGAGATGGAAACTGCTCTCCTCCAAGCCGGTACGACTTCAAAACCCATTTCCTTGAGAATTCCTTGATTGAAGCCCTTGGATGGGAGAATGGGTTCCATTTCCCCAATGAGTCGGACCGCACGCTGGAGCACGCCCATTTCTGCCTTGCATTGGAAACAGGACTTGAGATGGGTCTCCAGGGCGAAGGCCTCTCTTGGTTTCATCTCTCCATCAAAATAGAGATCGAATTTTTTCCGGTATTCCTCACATCTCATTGAAGTGCCACCCGATTTGGGTGCTCCTTTATTCGTCATTTTTATGAGAAGATCCGCTGAATGGCTTGAAGGGTAAGGATTTGAGACCCAACATAGAAGAGGATCCACGACGTCATCTCCAACATTCCTTTCACTACCCTGATCACCTTTCTTGTCTCCATTTTTTCCTCCTTTTTGGTTTTCTACCTATTACTACGGAATATAGGAGGGAAAGTTTCAAAAAACTTTTCCCCTCAACTTCTTCCCTAACATCTCCCTTGCCCGATGGATCCTCGTCTTCACCGTTCCCAGGGGGATGTTAAGGATCTCCTGAATCTCTTCGTAAGTGAGACCTTCCCGGTGTCTCAGCAGAAGGGGCGTACGAAGAAGTAAAGGAAGGGATGCTATAGCATCCTCAATGATATTTTTTCTTTCACTCTCCTCCAACTCGGATTCCGGAGTCTTCACCTCAACTGTTAAATAGGACCCCTCTTCAGGGAGATCCTGGAGGGAGAGGAGATTGACATCCCTTTTTCTTAAAAAATCAATGGTGTGATTTGTGGCGATCTTCAAGAGCCAGTTTTTGAAGGAGAACTCGGGATTGAACTTCTGAAGGGATCGAAAGGCCCGGAGGAAGGCTTCGTGGGCTAAATCTTCTGCATCTTCTTCATTCCTAACCATTCTGAGGATGAGGCTATAGACAGGCCCTCGATATTTTTCAAGGAGTTTTCGATACCCCCTTTCTCTCCCCTCAAGGGCTTCCCGAACAAGGTGTTCATCCTCTAGCATCTTCGGAATTCCCCATCAGGAACCACTGATCCTGGACCTCCCTATAAACCAATGTATAAACTATTCCATCTTCGGCCTTTACCTTGAAGAGCCTCCTCCTCTCCTTTGAATGACGGTCTTCCTCCAATCTCCTTTCCAGAACCTCTACCACTTGAACCCGTCTTTCGTTCAAAACAAAAGAAAGGGGCCTCTCTTCCCCCTTGTGTCCGCTGTAGCAATGAACTTCAATCCTCTTCATCCCCGTCACATTTTGAAATGCTAATTGCTAATTTTGCAATTTGAATTGGAATTTGCCTCACCTTAACATACTCGGGTAATTTTTACTTTTGACTTTCCCCGTGGTGGGATCGTAATCATACTCATCGGGATAGTGGAGGTCCAGCTGGAGTTCCTTGAGGCTGCTGGGATATTTCCCCTCATGGTCTACTTTGTAGAATTCAAGGGATCTGCGGGCATTGATCAGATCTACCTTCACCCTCGTCTTCTCCGGAAGCTTCATCAAAGGCTCCACGGCCTCCTCCAACTCCTCCCTCGCCTTTGAACATCCCAAAGGTCCCGAGGTGAGCCCCAGGAAGAAGACAAGGAGGAAAGTGAGAAGAAGACTTTTCGTTCTCATCGAAACCTCCTTTTTCATCAGCGGATTCAGCAGATTCATCGGATTAATCCGTTTAATCTGCTGACACTAACAGTTTGAGGATAACGGGGAGAATGGGAGAAGTCAAGGGGAAACATAAATCCCCGATCCAGCACAAATCACTCTTATTTTTCATAAGATATCAAGTTTAAGAGGTTAGATTGGATTCAAAGATTGCAGTTTAGGAGATCTGGAAGATTTTCGGATTGGAGGAAGGGAAATAGAGTCCAGGGAGTCTATAGTATCGAGAGTCTAACTTCCTGAAGGACCCCGAATCGGTTGAGAACTTCGGTTCAATTAGGAGATTTGGAGAAAGGCCCAGGAATTGGGCCTTTTGTCATTCTGGATTGACTTTTCTGCTGGAAGACGATATACTCCCTTTAGTTATGAAGCCAGAGGAAAAAGCAAGACAAAGGATTGACCAACTGCTGGAAGCGGCGGGCTGGAAGGTTCAGGACTATCAAGAATTGAATCTTGGGGCTTCTTTGGGTGTTGCTGTCCGTGAGTTCCCTCTCGAAACCGGACCCACTGATTATCTGCTCTTCTTGGATCGAAAGGCCATAGGAGTTGTGGAGGCTAAACCTGTAGGTACTACACTAAGCGGTGTGGCAGAACAATCTGAAATCTATCTAACTGGCATTCCTGAAAATCTCCTACACGAACAGAAACCTCCTGCTTTTGCCTACGAGAGCACAGGTATAGAAACCTCTTTCAGAGACCTGGAAGATCCACACCCCCAGTCTCGAAGGATATTCGCCTTTCACAAGCCTGAAATACTTATGGAGTGGTTTTCGAAGAAACAGACTCTTAGAGAGCGACTCAGGAAAATGCCCCCTTTGATAACAGAGGGTCTAAGAGATTGTCAGGTTGAGGCGATTCAGAACCTTGAGAAATCCTTTGCAGACGCAAAACCGAGGGCGCTCATCCAGATGGCATCGGGCGGAGGCAAGACCTATACTGCCGTAAGTTTTATTTATCGACTGATCAAATTTGCAAACGCAAGAAGGATCCTTTTCTTGGTTGACAGGAGTAATCTGGGACGTCAGTCAAGAAGGGAGTTCCAGCAGTATATAACCCCTGATGACGGGAGAAAGTTTACAGAACTCTACAATGTCCAGCACCTTACGACGAATACACTTGATCCTGTGAGCCGGGTGTGCATTACCACAATACAGAGGCTTTATTCTATGCTCAAGGGAGAGCCTGATTTTGACGCTGAACTGGAGGAGCAATCTATATTCCAACTTTCCCCATTGGAAGAGAAACAAAGAGAGGTTACCTACAATCCTCAAATACCCATAGAAAACTTCGATTTTATTATTACCGATGAATGCCACCGCTCCATTTACGATCTCTGGCGACAGGTTCTTGATTACTTTGATGCCTTTATCATTGGATTGACCGCCACACCCTCTAAGCAGACCCTCGGTTTCTTCAACCAGAATCTGGTTATGGAATACAGCCATGAAAGGGGGGTTGCCGATGGGGTGAATGTGCCCTATGATGTTTACCGAATCAAGACCGAGATCACGGAAAAGGGAAGCAAAATTGAAGCGGGATATTACATAGACAAAAGGGATAAACTCACAAGAAAAATCCGATGGGAGCAACTGGTTGAAGACCTTGAATACGAACCTTCTCAATTAGACCGAAGCGTTGTTGCTAAAGACCAGATAAGAACAGTTATACGAACCTTCAAGGAAAAACTCTTTAAGGAGATCTTTCCGGGGAGGACTGAAGTTCCCAAAACCCTTGTCTTTGCCAAAGATGATTCCCATGCTGAAGATATTGTCCAGATTGTAAGAGAGGAATTTGGAAAGGGAAACGAATTCTGCAAGAAGATCACCTACAAAACCATGGGTGAGAAGACTGAAGATTTAATCGCCAGTTTTCGCAATGCCTACAACCCACGCATAGTGATTGCCATCATGAATCGGTCACCGGCCGCGATCACAGATTGGGCCAGGATGGGGTGTCGGTGCGCCACAGTGTAGCTGGCTTGTTTCTAGATAGCAAACCCACCGGTCTGGAATACTACACGATGAACGTGAACAATTGGGTGACCAATTGATGAACACGGGTGATTGAACCGGGCTCGCCGGGATCCGCTACGAAAATTACGGATTCTGAGCGGTGGGAAGAGGGATGGAGTCGATCAAAGCGGATGATCATCAATGACGTGTTCAACAATTCCGGGCCCAACTTGCCAATAGGCCAGTTGTGGAAAGTTGAACGCCCCTCCGACCGACGGAGGGGCGTTAGCGCCTTCGTACAGGCGTCTGGAGCGGGAGAAGGGATTCGAACCCTCGACCCTCTGCTTGGGAAGCATTTGCACCTGAGCGCTGTGCTTCCAAGCTAGAAGCGGGGGCAAAACCTGTCCAGTTAT
>JADFOU010000085.1 GCA_022562655.1 candidate division TA06 bacterium | reverse complement strand
GTATCGCCTGAATCCAAAGGGTCGAGAATCTTCGCCTTTTCCTCCCGAACCCCCTCCAAAGAGCCAAGGAACTGGAGATGGGTCTCACCGATATGGGTAATCACCCCAACCGAAGGGGTTGCGATCTCACAGAGTCTCTCCATCTCCCCGGGCTGGTTGATCCCAAACTCCAAGACCACGACCTCATGAGATTTAGAGAGATGGAAAAGGGTGAGGGGAATACCAATCACGTTGTTGTAACTCCCTTTTGACTTGAGGAGATTATATTGGGTTGAAAGGATGGCGGCGGTCATCTCTTTTGTTGTCGTTTTCCCATTGGAACCGGTGATGGCAATGATCGGGAGAGAAAATCTCTGGCGGTAGGATCGGGCGAGATCACCGAGGGCTCTCAAGGGGTCCTCCACAGTGATCACCTTCTCTGCCGGGGCGTTCAATGGGAAATCCCTTCGAATCACCACCGTCAAAGCCCCTTTTTCCAACACCTCTTGGGCAAAATGATGGCCATTGAAACGGGGACCCTGAAGGGCAAAGAAGACCTCTCCTTCCTGAATCGTTCTGGAGTCCACAGAAATACCCCGAACAGGTGAATCGTGATTCGGGAGGGCGCCTTTTCCTTCTGCCCGTATCCGTGATCCGGGAGGGCGCATTTTCCTTCTGCCCGTATTCGTGATTGCCTCCAAAACATCTCCAAGTGTCATTCCTTCCATCTTCATTAGCAGTTTGCAGTAGTCCCGCCACGGGCGAGACCCCTGCCACTCATTTTTTCCTCAAGGATTTCCCTGACCACCTTTCGGTCATCAAAGGGGAGATACTCCTCACCGATGATCTGGTAGTCTTCATGACCCTTGCCGGCAATGAGGAGGGTGTCCCCTTCTTTGGCAATGTCGACCCCTCTCTCTATTGCTTCTCTCCTGTCCGGAATGACCTCATATTCATTCCCCAAGACGCCCTTTTTCATATCATTCAATATGTTTTGAGGGTCTTCATGCCTCGGATTGTCCGAAGTCAGAATTGCAAAATCGGCATGCGTCGTACCGACCCGAGCCATGATGGGCCTTTTTCCTCGATCACGTCCTCCTCCACATCCGAAAATGACGACGACCCTTCTGGAAGTCAACTCTTTAAGTGACATGAGAACTTTTTTCAATGCATCGGGGGTATGGGCATAATCCACGAAGACCTTGAAAGGTTGACCGACTTCAATCGCCTCCAATCGACCCTCTATCCCCTTCACCTCTTCTATCCCTTTTAACACACTCTCTATGGAAATTCCCTCTGAAATCCCAAAGGCGAATGCTCCGAGGAGGTTATAGAGGTTGAGTCTACCGGGGAGATGGGAATGGAGAGTGACTTTTCTACCCCTCCAGCGGACCTCCATCTCACTTCCCTCAAGATTGCGAGATAGACTTACTCCTGAGTAATCGGATGCAATTTTCTCATCGTCATGGGCGCTGACGGCACGGTCACGGCTTTTCAATCTCCCAGGTCTTGGGCCGCTGCGGGAATTCTCTATTAATTCCCGATCCCGACCTCCTGAGGCGGGTTCTGGGGATTCTAATCCATAGGTGATCACCTCTGCCTTGGTCCTCTTCCGAATCTTCTCCGTGAAGGGATCATTAGAGTTGAGGATCGCCTTCTTTCCTTCCGTGAGCCCTTCAAAGAGAATCATCTTGGCTCGTGAATATCGGGTCATAGTTCGGTGAAAGTCGAGGTGGTCCCTCGAGAGGTTGGTAAAGAGTGCGACATCAAAGTCTATTCCCTCTGTTCTTTGGAGGGCAAGACCATGGGAGGAAACCTCCATGACAACCGCCTTCACATCGGAGGATCTCATCTCTGAAAGGGTCTTCTGGAGGTCGGGGGACTCCGGAGTGGTTTTCTCTGCCTTCCTTCTCTCCCCTCCAATCCAGTAGTCAATGGTTCCGATGAGACCCACCTTCATTCCTCCTTTTTCTAAGATCGATTTCAATAGATAAGAAGTCGTCGTCTTTCCATTGGTTCCCGTGATTCCAATCATTTTCATCTTCCGAGAGGGTTCACCGTAAAATTTGGAGGAGATTTGGGCAAGGGCTCTTCGGGTATCCGGAACTCGGATGACGGGTATCGACTTCGTGCTTCGTGCTTCGTGCTTCGTTCTTCGTTCCACGACAAGTGCAGAGGCTCCACGGGAGATGGCGTCCGAAATAAATTCATGTCCATCATGATCCAGTCCACGAATGGCGACAAAAAGATCTCCAGGATTCACCCTTCTTGAGTCATAGGCGATCCCCCCAACCTCAACATCCCCACCCTCTTCGATTTTCAAGTTTTCTAAAACCTGGATCAATTCTTTCAATTTGATGTGAGAACTCATTGCAAATAGAATTTAATGCAAAGTGAACAATTGGCATTACAAAATTTCTCCACCCGAGACGGATTTAGCTTTCATTTTTCATTGAATCGGTTCAATCACTTCATTCTCGCCAAGAGGAGGGGTTGATAGGAAGAGAGATGGACGATCTTCTGGGTGATCTCTCGGAAGAGGGGGGCTGGTACAGTTGCCCCCCAAGGATTCCCCTTCGGTTCATCCACGATGCAGGCAATCAAGAGAATAGGGTTCTCCACGGGGAAGAACCCCACGAAGGAGGTAATCAACCGATCATTGCTGTACCCACCTGATTCCAATACCTTCTGGGCGGTGCCCGTCTTCCCGGCGATCCGAAGACCTGGAAGACTCGCCAGTCTTCCAGTCCCTCGCTCGACAACCCCCGAGAGAAGGATTTTCATTACTTTCGTTGTTTCCAGGGAGATCACCCTTCGGACGACCCTGGGTTCTACTTCCGGAGGTCTGTCAGCGTTCCCAACGGCCAAAAGAATCCGGGGTTCCAAGAGGACCCCATCATTGGCAATCGCCCCGAAGGCCATGGACAATTGGAGGACTGTGCCAGAGAGTCCATGACCCAAGGCGATATTTGCAAATCTTATACTCGACCATTCCTCAGGAAGAGGAAGAACCCCATTCGCCTCCCCTGGAAGGTTTATTCCCGTACGGGTCCCGAATCCAAAATTCCTGGCGAATAGATAGATATCCCTTTTCCCCACTCTATGGGCGATCCTTACGCTTGCAGCATTTGAGGACCTTTCGACTGCCTGTTGAAAGGTATAAGGTCCATGCTTCTTGGGGTCCCGGATCTTTCGCCCTGAAACGACAATCACACCACTCCCATCATCGACGCGCTCCTCAAGTTCCACCACTTCCTTCTCAACCGCTGCCGCATCAATCACCACCTTAAAAGTGGAGCCAGGTTCGAAAAGATCGGTGATAATTCGATTTCTCCAGACCCCCGGAGCCCCCCTTCCATTTCGATTGGGGTCATAGCCTGGAGAATTGGCCATCGCCAGAAGCTCTCCAGTCTTTGGATTCAAACAGAGTATCGATCCCCCTTTTGCATGGAAGCGCTCCACGTACTTCTCCAGATTTTCCTCGCAGATAGACTGGATATCTGCATCAATGGTGAGAAAAATCTTCTTCCCAGGGCGAGGGGGCATGTCCGGGTATTCCGGGAAGGGATAGAGCCCCCCCCTTGCACCCCGTTGGAGGATCGCCCATCCCATCTCGCCTTTCAGGAGATCATCATATTCGTATTCCACCCCTTCCAAGCCCACCTCGTCCTCACCGACAAAACCCAGGAGATTCCCTGCCAACTTTCCCCTTGGATAATATCGCCTCCGATCCTTGGCGATGCCGATTCCCTCAAAGCCTAACTCCCTCACCTGAAGGATTTTCTCCTTCTCGACATCCCGTCGTATCCATACAAAACTCTTTCGCCTCTGAAGAAGAGAGAGAATCTTCTTGGAGTGACCCAGACCCAAGGCGGCCAGTTTTTGAGCCACCTTCTCTTTATCCCTCAACTGGGAGGGAAGGGCATAAATGGAATTGACTTCCAGACTCCCGGCCAATAGCCTTCCATTCCGATCCAGTATCTTTCCTCGCTCTGGAAAAAGGGGGACCTTCACTCTGTGCTGGTTCTCCGCTTCAGTTCCATAAGCGCTTCCCCTCACGACCTGGATGTAGGCGAGGCGGGATAAGAGGAGGAGCCAGAGGAGAAAGCAAAACCATCCCACCACCCTTTGACGGATGGGACTTGGAAATTGTGTCTTGTCAATCCTCAATTGGTATCTGTCATTTTTCATAGAGAGTGGAAACCTCCGTCAGTCTTGGATATCTCATCCCCAAGGTCTCCCTGGCAAGGGTCTCGATCCTATTCCGGGAGGAGAGGTAGGAGATATCCAACTCCAATCTCTGCACCTCATTAGCAACTTCTTTTCTCTCCTTCTCCAATTCCCCTATCCGGATGGTCAATTCCGTAATGGTGATTCTTGTCCACACAATTCCCAAAACGAAGAATCCAAAGACAATAAGAAGGAGGAGGAGACGGTAAGGGTTCTTCCTTCCTTTAGAAGACCTTTTCTTTCTCCTTCGGAGATCCTCGTTTCCTCTATAAAATTTCCTGTTCATCAAGATATTAATTCAAACTTCAAATAAGAATTGACTGCCACAGCGCTCCTGCCACTGCTACTTTAGTTGAACCTTCTCTCCGACTCGAAGTTTAGCCCCTCTCGCCCTCCGATTTCTTTCGATCTCCGATGACGTCGGTTTTACCACCTTTTTCGTCACCCACCTCATCCTCCCCTCCTCCTCAAGTGTTCGAAAGATTCCCTTGACAATCCGGTCCTCCAGGGAGTGATAAGAAATCACCCCGATTCTTCTTGCCGGTCTTAAGAATTCAAAAGCCCTCTCCAGTCCAACTCGCAACTGGTCCAATTCTTGATTGACAAAGATCCTAATGGCCTGAAAGACCCGGGCAATGGATTTGTGGGCCTTGGGTCTGGGTACGGCAGATCGGACGATCTCTGCAAGCTCCAACGTCCCTTCAATCGGGCTTTTCCTCCGTTCCCGATCAATCGTATTGGCTATCCTCTTCGCAAACCGTTCCTCCCCAAAGGTTCTCAGAATACCGCTGAGGGTCTCAACGGAAGAGTGATTGACCAGATCACGAGCCGTCCTTTTGAGTCTCCGATCCATCCGCATATCTAAGGGTCCCTCTTTCCGATAACTGAACCCCCTTTCCGGAAGTTCAATCTGAAAAGAGGAGACCCCCAGATCGAATAAAATCCCATCCACCCCCCCGGGTGTCACAGACATCCCTGCACGAATCGGGCCTGCCTGTGAACCTTCTCCTGGGATCCAATCCTGACATTCTTCGAGGACTTTCTCGATTTCAAGAAAGGAGGTTTGAAAGAGTCTTACGCGTTCACTGTAAGGCTTGAGGCGCCTCTCAGAAAATTGAATCGCCTCCAGATCCCAGTCCAACCCGATCAGTTTACCCCCTGGACCGGAGGCTTCTAAGATGGCTTGGGCATGTCCACCCCCACCGAGGGTAGCATCCACATAGATGCCTTCTGATTTTACCTCAAGAAGCTTGATCACCTCCATCATGAGAACCGGGACATGTGTCATAAATCCAGTGGCAGTAGCACTCAGCAGTTGCAGTTACTGCCACTGCGACTGCCAACTGCTACTGTCCTTAAAAGTCTAACGATTCCAGGTCTTCCTCGATCGTTGAAGAGACTTCCTCGGCATTTGCCTTATAGGTCTCTGGGTCCCAGATTTCAATTCGATCCAGGGCACCGATAATGGTCGCCTCCTTCTTCAGGCCTGCGTATTCTAAAAGATGCTGGGGGATCTTGATCCTTCCCTGGTTGTCCACCTCCAGTCGTTCCGCATTGGCGGTAAACCATCGGACCACATTCCGGGAACTCTTTTTCGTATTCGGAAGCTGCTGGAGTTTCTCTTCGAACTTAAGCCACTCATCCAGGGTATAGACCGAGAGGCACTGATCGAACCCCTTGGTCACGACAAAGGTCCCATTGGCTTCCGGAAGGAGGGTCTTCCGAAACTTCGCCGGAACGGATAACCGCCCTTTATTATCAATCGAATATCGATAGGTTCCCTGATAAGTCATCCTTGAACCTCAAATCCTAATTTTCAATCCGCTTAAGGCGGATCCAATTTCCAAAAAAATTCCGAACTATGGGAGTTGCATCACAACCCAACCCCCCAAGTAGGAAAATAGATAAAAATCCTCATGGGGGAATTAGAACCTCATGAAGATCCTAAATTCCCCACCTTTTCCCACTTTTCCCCACAGGAATGAAATTTTAGAGGTTTTGGTGGGATTTGTCAAGGGAAAAAAGAAAAAATCCCAAGATTTTTTCTTGAGATACCACCTGCGTCTCCAGCTTATTTCAAAAACTGCTTCTTCTATTCGGATGGGTTATCCATTCAAGAAAAAATGGCGGACACACCCAAGCCCGGATCCTCCCTGCCTCACCCCTCGGGCTGGGTCGGGCGGGCAGGTCCGCCCCCCCTACCCTATTCCTCCAATCCTCCCTTTGGATGCTCTTCATTCTCCTCGAGCATCCCCCTGTATCGCCCCTTCTCTCCCTCACAGGAAGACCCGTAGACTCTCCGTGAAACTCCTCATAAAGATTGAATAACGCAAAAGTACCTGTCATATTTTATTGCGTGTTTCACACTTTAACTCTTCTATTTTGTTGCACTCCCTGACAATAATGGAGACAGAGAGGTCCACTCGATAGAAAAGTAGCTCCGCTTGATACCGGAAAACTCCTTTCTTTCAAAGAGATAGGCCTGTTCTGCCTATACCTTAAGAATCGGGCGAACGTTTCCAGCAGAATTCAATGGGAATTTGAGGGTGTGGCACAGTTTTTGATTTATAATATTGCAGAAGAAAACAAACGACTGCAGTAAAGTCTTAGAAGAGTCCAATGAAGACACCTCATCAAGAAGGAGGAAAAATGGAAGTAGAAGGGAGAGTTTCTCAGAAGATTCCATCCATTGTAGATCTGGACTACCTGAAGCTAAATCACAAGGAAGGGATAGATTTCTTTCTATTAATCGCCCATTCCAAAAAGGATGCCTCAGAGATCGCCTGCCTCAAGTTTACAAGGAAGTATGGCATGGATTATCCCAACCTCATCCAGAAGGTCGATGAGAAGAGGAGGAAGGGGACTTTCGATATGAAATATTTCGAAATGAGCGACGATCTGATGGACTGGGAGTTTGCAGAGATCGCAAGGAACTGGTGGGGTAAAAAGATTGAGAAGATGTCGGCCTGTTTTTGTTAGACCGGCAGTTCCCCTTCTCACACCGAACCCTTACCATATACCGACTATGGTAAGGGTTTTTTTAAGATAAGGGGACAGAAGAAAAGAGACGATAGAAAGAATTGATGTTGCTTTTCAAATTTAACTTCTCTACCCATTTATAGTACTCTGCCTCAGACACCGACCTCTCTCTGGACCAAATGCTCCAGGCTATCTATCCAAAATTCCTTCTCTCCCTGAACTTCGACCCTGTAGAGTGCCTGCTTATCCCAAAAAATCCCCGAAATGACTGCAGTTTAACCCTTTCATCATCATTGGACAACTCTGTCAAACATCGAATCTTAATTCTGAGTCTAAATCCCCTACTTCTGCCTTTGGAAGGTCGAAACTCCGCCCCAGTTCATCTTCCTAACCCAACTTTTTGAGTTTCCCAAGAAAAAAATAAAGGGGTAAACTTTGAGAACCTGTGTCAAAAATAAAATTGGTGCATTCTGCCCGAATTTGGAGAGGGGTGTCATGAAATTAACACAGGTTTGAATTTAACCTAAGAAACTGTAATTTAAGGAGTTATACTTTACCCTCAAAAACCCGAGAATTTCGTGGGGCAAAAGTCAACAGAAAACCCTCCGGGTCTCTCTTTAGCCCTCTTCTCACTATTTTTATAACTTCAAGAATATTAAACACTTAGATAATTTCAAGGGGTCGTGGTATGGTTTTTGATAAGAGTAAGGGTAAAGCGAAGAAAGGATTTCTAGTAAACTCATAAAACAAGATTACCAGAAACGAATGGAGGAAGTCATGATGAATAATAAAGGGTATTTGGAGAACATCCGGACAGTCGCCAGAAA
>JADFOU010000084.1 GCA_022562655.1 candidate division TA06 bacterium | reverse complement strand
AAATTCGACAGTTCCGTAGACCGGGGAGAGCCTTTTCCGTTTGTCCTGGGGTTGGGGCAGGTCATCCAGGGCTGGGATGAGGGGATTTCCACAATGATCGTGGGAGGAAAGCGGAAATTGATTGTCCCTCCCGAATTAGGCTATGGCGCCCAGGGATTCGGAAACGTCATCCCTCCCAATTCTACCCTGATCTTCGAGGTGGAACTTTTAGGGATCAAGAGATAGAAGGGGCGAAGAGGTTCATTTTGTCTTTGCAATTGGAGGTTAAAATTGATAAAAATAAGAAGACCATTAACAGAAAGGAGATTAAGATGACTCAATTTCTGAAAACCCTTCCAGGGGTACTTCTTGTCGTTTTCCTCGGATGCAGAGTGGAAGAGGAGAAGGCTTTAGCACAAGAAGAAGCAGGGAAGCCCGTTCTCACAGAGGAGAAGGCTGTTGCGACACTTTCAGAGGAGAAGTCTGCCGTTACACCTTCAGAGGAGGAGATGGTGACAACCTCCTCAGGTCTCAAGTATGTGGATCTCGTAGAAGGGAGTGGGGCAACCCCTCAAGCCGGAGAGACTGTTGTGGTTCACTACACAGGCTGGCTGGAGGATGGAACCAAGTTCGACAGTTCCGTAGACCGGGGAGAGCCCTTTCCGTTTGTCCTGGGCCGTGGGAAGGTGATTAAGGGCTGGGATGAGGGTCTCTCCACGATGAAGGTTGGAGGGAAGCGGAAGTTTACCATCCCTCCAGAATTGGCCTATGGCGCCCCGGGAGGAGGCCCCGTTCCTCCCAATGCCACCCTCATCTTCGAGGTGGAACTCTTAGAGATCAAGAAGTAGAAGAGGCTTGATAGGGCACCCATCAGCCCCTATTGGCAAGTGGCCCCGTCTTAGCGGAGACCCATCCTTCGGGAATCCTCCCTCGTCGTTGCCAGAGAGAAGAGAGATCCGATCCGGGTAGAGGAACCTTAGGAGGCTTATTGGAATTTTCAATACCTGTTCTTTCTCTCATAAGCCTCCTCTTCTTCTTTGTTGCCTTCCTCTACTCCTCGGTAGGGCATGGAGGGGCGTCGGGTTATTTAGCAGTCTTCTCCTTCTTCGCCTTCGTCCCCGCCCAGATGTCTACGACAGCCCTCATTTTAAATCTTCTTGTAGCGGGGATAGGTTTTATTGCCTTCTATCGGGCAAAACATTTCTTCTCCTCCCTCACCATACCTTTTCTCCTCACCTCCGTTCCGGGTGCATTTTTAGGGGGCTTACTCCCAGTCTCCCCCCACCTCTATGCCCTCCTCCTCGCCGGAATCCTCCTCTTCGCCGCCTTCCGATTCCTCATCAGGTCCAGAGTTTCTCCTCCCGAATCCCATCTCCAACCCCCTCCTCTCGGGATTGCCCTCCCTGTGGGGGGTACCATTGGCATCCTCTCGGGCATTGTCGGAGTGGGGGGTGGGATCTTCCTCTCCCCAATAATCCTCCTGATGAATTGGGCGGACCCGAAGAAGACCGCTGCAGCCTCAGCCTGTTTCATCTGGGTCAACTCTCTTGCGGGACTCTTGGGGCGTTGGGCTCGTGGGGGGATAGAGGTGGGGATCTTCGCCCCCCTCATCGCGACCGCTTTTTTAGGTGGGCTTCTCGGCTCCTACTGGGGGGCAAATCGTTTTTCCGGCTGGACTATCCGACGAATCTTAGGGATCGTTCTTCTGGTCGCTTCTTTTAAGTTGATCCTGGTCACATTTTGAGGGATCTACTTTAAAGTTGAATCAACCCTGAGAGAACCGTGACCGCCCTCCCCCCTACTTCCACATAAGATCCCTTTGGGTGAGCTGCCATCCGTGCATAAAGAAGGGAAGGACGCCCCATGGCTACCCCTTGTTCGATTCGGAGAATGCCATCCCTGGGGTTGACCTTTCCCTTTGAGAGTAAATACAATGCGAGGGAACTGGTGGTAGAGCCTGTAGCAGGGTCTTCGTTCACACCGTAGGCAGGAGCAAAGACGCGAGCGGTGAGATGATTGTTCGAATCATGGGGCTCGAGAGCGTAACAGTGGAAGCCCATTATTTCATGGTTTCTTGAGAATTGCGCAAGCCCATTCCAATTTGGTTTTAGGGTGTCAAGGGCTTTTCGATTCGATATTTCACAGAGAAAAACAGGATTTCCCATAGAAGCCCAGGCAATCTCTTTTAGGAATTTTGGATCGAGACCCAGGAGAGAGGCCAGTTCTCCTCGATCCACTTCCCCATTCCGGAACTCCCCAGGACCCTGACGGATCCAGTTGAGATCCCCCTCCACAGAGACCTCCCAGGTATCCCGATTCATCGCCTGTCGAATCGTATGAATATTTTTGGGGATGATCTCCAGTTCTCTGAGGAGGTGGGCAGCGGCGATGGTTCCATGACCACAGTAGTCCACCTCAACTGTTGGAGAGAAAAACCTTACGCGATAGGTGCAGCCTTCCGGGAGATCTTTATGAAAGATGAAGACGGTCTCTGAGACATTCATCTCTTTGGCGATACCCTGCATCGCCCCTACGTCGATTCCATCTGCCCGAGGCACAACACCGGCAGGGTTCCCCGCTAAGGGGGTGTCTGTAAAGACATCCACCTGAAATATATCTTGCTTCATCCTTCTATCGCAAGAGAACGAATTTTCTCGTTAGTGTGGCATTCCCCGATGAAAGGCGATAGAAGTAAATACCCGAGGGAACTCTCTTGTCGGATTTGTTCAAACCCTCCCACTGGACGCTATAGTCTCCTGACTCATGACGTTCGTCTACCAAAGTTTTGACCAGACTCCCGGTGAGGTCGTATACCCTTAAACTAACGTGACTCGTGTTTCGGGATTCGGGATTCGTTGAAGAAATTTGATAATGGATATGGGTTCTGGAATAAAAGGGGTTGGGATTATTTTGAAATAATTTTGCTTTTTGAATTTTGTCCGCCATAGGAGGAGCTGTTTCTTCCGCACCCACCAAGCCCACATTTTCAAAGAGGTAGAGGAGATCGTCTATCTCGTCAATGCCTGTCATATCCAGATCGCCATCCCGATCCCTGTCGTGAAAGACAGCACAGGAGGCAGCCGCCTGGGCAAAAAAAGTTCTGGGGTTGATGAAAGTTCCACTCCCGTCATTCTCATAAAGGGTCCACGTTCCGGAGAAACTGCTGATCACCATGTCGAGATCCCCGTCCCCATCGACATCCCCCAGATCAATGGCGATGGGAAAACTACCCACAGGATAGAGATCCGGCGGGAGGAGGTTTCCTTGTCCATCTCCCAGGATCACCGCTGCCTGAGCCGTATTGGAGTTGGCAGAAACCACATCCACATGCCCATCCCCATTCACATCTCCCGTCACAATCATCCAGGGGGAACCGAAACAATTGACGGATGTTGAGGGAATCAACCCACCGTTCCCGTCTCCCAAGAGAAGAATGATCTCTTCACTTCCCAAAGCACCGACAAAGAGATCGAGAATGCCGTCTTCATTGGCATCCCCTGTGGCACAGGCAGTCTCCCATTCTCCTCCGGCCTCTACAGGAATTCTCGGTCCAAAAGTTCCGTCTCCTGCGTTCGGAAGAATCGAAAGGTTGTTCCCCGATCGATTGGCTGTCACGATGTCCATATCCCCATCCCCATCCAGATCCATGACACTCAATCCCCGAGGACCACTATACACCGTATCTGTGACTGCGGGGAGATATCCTCCCACTCCATCCCCTATGAAAACGCTGACCGTATTCGATCCACTGTTTCCAACAGCCAAATCGATCACCCCGTCTCCATTGAAGTCTGCACCCTGATTGGTGCTTGGACGGGAGTTTGCGGGGACCGGATAGATGGAGAAGGTATCGTAGTTTCCCGTTCCATCATTGAGAAAGACTCGGACGTCATTCGATACCTCATTGGGCACAGAGAAGTCATGGAATCCATCGCCATTCAGGTCTCCGGCATAAGCACCGTATGTTTGAATCCATCCCTCCCCTGGCAGGCGGACAGGGATCCTTGTCCTTTCCACAAGATCAAGGGAGCCACTGCCGACTTTTGTCCAGAAGTTCCAAGCGTAACCAACCGTTAGTGATTCCCCACCGCTGCTCATGACCCCTTTCGAGAGGGAAACCAGAATCCGCTCACCCGCGGAAAAGGAAAGAGAAGGGATGAATCGAACCAGACGATTGGTATCCTCCATTTGGAAAGAACCGTCCATGACTCCAGTCCACTGACCGAAGATCATGATGGTGGAGTTGCTGATGGTGGTGGGATCCAGAGGAATATCGAAGAGAATCGTGATCTCTCCACCGGCTGGGGCAGTCAAGGATTGGGGAGTGGGAGAAACAGCGACAACCTGGGGAGGAATCGACAAAACTTCGGAAGGGGACAAGATAAGAGAAAGCCAGGCAATGAAAATTAGATCTCTCATTATTCCTCTTTCTCAAAAAAGAATGTAATTGAAAAATAGAGAACAATCCTCCTCATTCCCCATTTAGTAATGGGGGAAAAGAAGGGGGATTGGATTTTTTCATTTTTCATTTGGATCTGCTTTTGAGTAGTTTTTGCAGAAGGCGATCCGATCCTTTAAGGTCGGGTGGCTGAAGAGCCAGAATTCAATGAAAGGGTGAGGAGAGGGGTTCGACAGGTTTTCATTGGCAAGTTTCACGAAAGCCTGAGCAGCCAAAGAGCCGTTTCGGGTCAGGTTGAGACCAAAGACATCCGCATCATGTTCAATGGACCGGCTATATGTATTGAAGATAGGGGAGATGAAAAAGAGGAGGAGGGAGAGCATCAACATGAGAAGGGGAAGACTGGCGATATCCTGTACTTGAGTAAACCTCATTCTCTCACCCCACTTTCGGGTGATCAGTCCGATCGTTTTAAAAATAATGTAAAGGAGAATGAAAATGGTGATGGAAAAGATCCCGACAAATTTCCAGATATGATGGAGGATATAGTGCCCCATCTCGTGTCCCATCACGAAGAGGATCTCATCAGAGGTGAGTTTCTCCAGTGTGGTATCCCAGAGGACAATCCGCTTTGTATTAAATAACCCTGTCACATAGGCGTTCATCTTCTCCGTATCTTTGCTCTTGTCCACCTGAAAGACCTTTCCCCCTTGAATCCCTGCTTCTTCCGCCACAGCAAGGATCTGATCTCGCAGGGTTTCATCCTGGAGGGGTTCAAACTTATCGAAGAGAGGGTCAACATAGACCGGTGTGATAACAATGAAGAAGATCATGATGGGGATAGAGCCTCCGGCAATCCAGAGCCACCAATCCCTGGGTCGTTTCTGGATCCCCCAGTAGGCAAGGGGAATCAGGAGGATCAAAAAGAGGTTGCTGATCAATTCGCCCTTTACAACATCTGCAAACCACTTTCCAAAGGTCTCTGTGGAGAGTTCAAAGTAGTGTTCTACGACAAAGTTCCTGTAGTAGTTCAAGGGGAATTGTAGAGTCGTTATGAGGAGGGAAAAGAGTAGGAGGTAGAGGGCGGTGAATCCAAATTTGGGGTAACGACCTGCAAAAGTCCCAACAATCCCCCAGAGGAGGACGAAAGACAAAGCCCCGCCCGATACAGGATGATCCTTAGTCGCTGAAAGGAATGTGATCAAAAGGGCAGCCAGGATTGCCGCGGAACCTGTGAGAAGGGGAGCAGAGGGGAGGGATGCGATCTTTTCAGATAGGGTTTTTGCCCAATCCCGAATCCTTCCAGAGATTCCAAGGAAGAGAACCCCAATAAGTATTGCGAAACTGAAGATCTCGGAGAAGAAATACCAGCCATAACGAAAGTTGGAGTAGAGAATCGCTTTCTCAATCCGTTCTGGTTCCAGAATCTCCTTCACTTCCGAAGGGATATTTGCATTCTCGGGGAGTGATTCAGGAATCCTCAGGGTTAGGAAGGCAAAAAGGAATAGAAAAAGGAGGAAAAGGATAGGGAAAATTAACTTTTTCATCTATTCATTCCTCCTCGTCTGTCATTGCGATCCCCGCCTTAGGCGGGGCGAAGCAATCTCTCGGGACAGGCACCGCAATCTGGATTTGGCTTGAGTCTAAACCTTTTTTAGGGTTCAGTCAAGAGGAGAAACATTTGAAATTCAAAGTTTGAATGCCTCAATTTTCCTAACCTAACCCTATGGTTCGTTTCTCTTTAGCCTTGACAGAGGTGAGAAAATGTGCTTGACTGTGTCGAGGGATAACTCTCAAATACAAGGCGTTGGAAAGGGCATCTATAATGCTGTGATCGTCCCATAACGTCGACAGGGTCTACGCTGGATCATCAGACAGATGAAGGTTCTTTTGAGGAATCCATGTAATACCCCCAACCAAAACCGTATAGGATCGTAAGATACTGAAATTAAGATACTTATTGTTCGACAATCGCATAACGAATCCGAGTCTTCTACGGAAAGATTGCCATATAAAAGTTTACATATAGGAACCGTTTAAACCATAGTTAGAATAGCACCTCTGAAAAGAGGCATGCTTTCGGTTGAATTCAATATTCTCTCATCCCGATTTGGAAGTAAAAATGATCAATTTTAATGATGAACACAGGGAAGAGGAGAAATCGGAACAGGAAAATGCTTTACTAAAAGCCAAGATCGTTCAAAAGGATGGTTATATTCAAGCTCATTCAGATATTAACCCAAAAATTGAAAATCAATTTTTGAAAAATGTTTTGGCTTTTGAGGAAGCAGAAGAAAAACACGTGTATGAAATATTGGGGGTTAATCCGAATGACTTTCCCCCGGCAAGTTGTTTGAGCGATGAAGAATTACGATTGAAATTTGAATTGCTCATACAGATTATGTCAGAACATAATTTTATCTATGAATTAGCAGAGAACTTGCCTATTTCAGTCGCTTATCGTTATCTGACAGAAGAATTTCTGTATGAGTTTGAAACTGTATTACCCGATGGGTGCGTCTGTCATGTTCATGGCTGTGGTGGAGACTGTCCGGGTTGTTTTCAGGCGGATTATTGTGAGATTAAAGATGAGATATGGTCGAAGGAGGATTTGGAAGCTGAACGTTTAAAACGACAGCGAAAAAATGGCGGGAGTGTAAAAGGTGAAGGCGAATAGGATCTTTGAGACGGTACTCTACGCGAAGGATCTAGCCGCGACTGAACGATTCTACCGTGATGTTCTGGGACTCGAGGTTCTTCAACGAGGCGTCCTTCGCTGCGGAGAGGGGGTTTTACTCATCTTCAATCCAGAATATGCACGAAAATCCGGAAGGGGCGTCCCGTCACATGGAACCGAGGGAGCAGGTCACATCGCTTTTGCGATGCGCGAAGAAGAGCTGGAGCCTTGGCGCAACCATCTCCAGAAATGTGGCGTTGAGATCGAGATGGAGGTAGAATGGAAGGAAGGCGGTCGGTCGATCTATTTCCGCGATCCCGCGGGAAACAGCGTGGAGCTGGCGCCATCCACTCTTTGGGGTGGTGGCTGGGTCTTCTGACCAGAGAGAATGCAAGAATTTTTCTTAACTTGTTTGAGGTCCCGCTCACTCTGTATTCTGTTTAATATAGATATACGGAAAAAGAGAGAATGTCCGAGACAACCTATCATCTGGTGCATGCCAATGTGGCGCATATGCGTGCGCCGCTTGACGACCCGATTATGACGGAATTTGTCGAGCAAATCGATGAAATTGACGGGATCGCCCATAACTTGCCCGGCTTCGTGGCCCAGCCGACGCCACCGGACGCGGGCGTTGTATTTAAGGACGATGTCCTATTGAATATGTCCATCTGGAAGTCGGTTGAGAGCCTCTACGAGTTTACCTACAAGGGCAAACACGATCAGGTTTTAGAAAGACGTGCTGAGTGGTTCGAGCAACAGGATACGCAAGCCTATGTTCTGTTTTGGTTTCCTGCCGGGGAAATCCCAGCTGAAAAAGAAGTGAAAAAGAGAATCGAAACTCTGCATCAAAAGGGCGCAACGCCGCATGCCTTCACCTTCGAGGAGCGCTTTACGGTCGAGGAGATGCTTGCCTACAGAGAGAAAGAATCTTAATACTGAAAAATCAGAGCTGCGTTATCCTTAAAGTTGAGAACTCTCTTATCAATCATGCTGGGTTAAATGAGAAATTATAAGATTGAAGTTGCCGTTTTCAAGGC
>JADFOU010000083.1 GCA_022562655.1 candidate division TA06 bacterium | reverse complement strand
TTCTCCTGCCAACGGGTCTTGCGCTCCGTCGCGTGCCGTCGCGCTCCGTCGCCAAAGCTATGGAGCGTCGGTGACCAAAGTGGCTTTGGCACGTCGGCGACCAAAGCTATGGCCCGGCCTTCGCAGCCGCTTCGGCGCCTGCCTGCCGGCAGGCAGGGAGTTGGCAGCGTCGGCGACCACTATCCTTTCCTACTCTTGCCGTGACTGCTACTGCTAGAGGTTTTCTTCTGCCAACTATCTTTTAAAACAGCCCATAAACCTCCCGTCCCAAAGGATATTCCACCGAAAATTCAAGGGTGATCTCACGCTTTTCTTGAGGCGACAATTCAAACTCCCAGCGGAGTTCCCCCTTTTCTGCCTTTTGTTCTTTTGGTTGAGGATTGATTTTCACATCGGTGATCACAATCTCCTTGTCTCGAGAAGTGGGAAGTTGGTCACTAATGCTGAGGGTTACCTTCTCTTTCTTATAACTGGTTATGGTGGTTTTATAGAAATAGTACACCTTTTCCTTCTTTGATAGAAATCCTACCTTACTCTTCTCCTTTTTCACCAGATCCCTTTCGATTTTTATCCCTTCATCCACCCCTAAATAGAGAGAGAATTCTTCGGTTGGGGCGATGTTCTCTATTCGGGATTTTCCGATGAAGTCGGGTCCCATAAAGATGTTCACAGGTCCTGCGAGGAGTGGATATTCCGCCTCGTTCTTCACCTTTGAATGGAGATAGGCATAGGGAGAGAGTTTCGGGATGGCTTCGTATCTCATCTCCGGCTTAAACTGATCAATAGCAATGGTGAATTTATGGGGAGAGCCATCACTGGGAACCTCCTTCTTCTCTTTAATTTCGAAGAGAACGGATGTGCCAGAGGCGCGGGCTTGAGAGACTGCAATCTTTGCTTCCTTTTTAAGAATCTCTTCGGATATCTCCTCAGGAGGTTCTAAAGCCGGTGCGTATTGTAATTTTTCTCCTCTTCGATCTTCTCCCCGTCCAGAAACAGGAGGAGGAACAAAATTCAAGACCCAGGGACCTAATTCCGGAGCCCTCCCACCAACGGCGGGTCTTGCGGTAGAGAGGGTAATTTTGGCTTCGGGCCAATCTTCCCCTGTCCTCTGCCAGACTTCCCCATAGTATCGGAGCTCAACTCTTTGAGGGTTCTCGACCACCCGCGCATCGTACGAGGGACGCCACCCTGTCCCCCTCACGACATAAGAAACCTCCAGGTTGAAAGTCCCTCCTCTGTCTGCATTGAGGCTGACAACGACGGATTTTCTCGTAAGAGCCCGAGTGGATCGGACCTGACGGAGTTCCTGCTGTATAGCATTCAGTCTCCTCTGCATCTCCCTCTGGCTCACTTCTAATTTCTGAATCTCCAGTTTTACACCTGCAAACCCTGAGTAGAGAAAATCCAATACTTGTCGATATTCCTCTACATTGGGCCTATGAGTCGAGAGTTCTTTAGAGATTTGCTCTGAGGACAAAACCTGAATGGAGGTGAGGAATTTCTGCTGATTCTTTCTGGCTTCGATCTGGTCCTGGATCCCTCTTCGCTTATCCTCCAGTTTTTGTATCTGGTCCTCCAGTTCTCTGACCCTTGCCTCCCCCGTCTTCTCTAAGTAGGTCGTTTCGACCTCAAGACCGGTAATCGTCACCTTCGCCTGACCCTTCCCGGAAGCTCGAACAGACTCCTCCAAAATGCCTGCGGGGAGATCTTGGATAGCGACCTGGTATTCTTTGGATTCCAGGGTGAGACGAGCCGTTCGGGTCACCATTGCCCTGTCCTCATAGACGGTGACGGAGGTGATTCGGGAGGGAGGGGTGAGGCGATTTTGGGAGGCAGAAAACACTAAATTGGGAAGGATCAAGAGGACTATATAAACAACAAACTCTTTCATCTTTCCTCTCCTTTCGCTCTACTATCTATTATCTACTTTCCAGCATCCAGCATCCAGTATCTACTACCCACTGCCTACTGTCTACTGCCTTACTTAAAGATCTTTCCCGTCTCAAAAGACCAGAAGAGCAAGTCTAAGTCTGCCATTGGAATCTCCACCCTCTGCGAAAACTTCCTGGTCTTCTTTTCAATTTCTAAATAACGCTTTTTGGTCAAGGATTTTGGCATCTCTGGAATTACCCTAAATCGTATCAAATTTGTCAGGATATGTCTATCCAAAATCGCCAAACCTTCACCGAGGCCAATATTCCTTAAGAAATGGCTCGACTCCTTATATCCCAAACCCATCACTCTCGGATTCTCCGCAAGCCAATCCCTGAGGGTCTGGTGAAATGGTTGAATGGTTAAATGGTTGAATGGTATTTTTCCATTCAAAAAACGATTTAGCACATCCTTAACTCTTAAGTGACTCTTCTCTGAGAAGTATTTTCTCGTTTCTACTATGTAAAGGGATTTCTGGTTATGAAATCGAACTTTGGAACGAAGGATTTCTGCTATTTCAGACTGACTTCCATGAAAAAGTGTTCCGTTTGATAGTAAGGTGTGGACTGCATCATCACTCAATTCCGCTTTGTTTTGAATTGCACAGATACAGAATGTGAGTTCAGAGAAGATCACCTCATCTGATCCATTCTGCCAAACCCTCCTGAAATCCCGGAGTCTTTTTTGAATCTCCTCCCTCTTCTCTCGATACGCTTTTCGAAGATTCTCTAATGCCGACTTGGTTTTTTCACCATTTTCCATTTTCTAATTTCAACTACTCCGCCTCAGGCGGAGTAGTTTTCAATAACCATTTTCTGTTTGCCAATTGCTTCCTACTACTGCCAATACCTTCTGCCACTGTATCTAATCTTGCCGTGACTGCTACTGCTACTGCAATCTGCGCTCCGTCGCGTGCCGTCGCCAAAGTGGCTTTGGAACGTCGGCGACCATTATCCTTTCCTACTCTTGCCGTGACAGCTACTGCCTCGGCTACTGCATGCTATTTCTTATAGTAACTTTTCCCTCGCAGCCCTTTTTGCCTCCTCATAGATTTCTTTGAGGGGAAGACCCTTTTCCAGGGCGATCTTTCTGCAATCCTCGTATTCTGGGGATATGGATTTGACCTTTTCTCCCCATTTCCCTACTTTCACCTTTACCTCTCCAAATGCAGTCTGAATGGGGAGAACCTCCCGGCTGAGTTTTCTCCGTTCTACAGTCTGAACCCTCACACCAAAAGTGGTCGTCTCATCAAATAGAATGAATGTCAACTCATCCACTTGATCCGATGGAGCGAGAAGGCTCAGAAGAATGCCAGGTCGTCCCTTTTTCATCTGAACGGGTGTCATAAAAACATCCAATCCACCCCTCTCCATCAACCTTTCGGATACATGCTCGAAGAGTTCTGGGCTCATATCGTCAATATTGGTCTCTATAAGGACCACTTCATCTACTTGGTAATTGGTAACTGGAATCGAAGATCCCCCCTTTGGGAGAAATTGGGAATTGACAAGTGGTGACTCTCCAATCAACACCCGGAGAAGATTGGGGATCTCAAATTCTCTGGAACCAACTCCGTATCCGATCCGCTCGATCTTCATCTCGGGGATCCTCCCGAAACCTTTTGAAAGAGTGGAGAGGATCGCCGCTCCTGTGGGGGTGGCAAGTTCTCCTTCTATTCTGTTGGAAAAGAGGGGAACTCCTTTCAAGAGTTCTACAGTAGCAGGAGCAGGAACCGGCAGTGTTCCGTGGGCTGTCTCAACGAAACCACTGCCAACATTTACTTTTGAGCTATAGATTGCTTCAACCCCCAACTTTTCCAGACCTACAAGTCCACTCACCACATCCACAATCGTATCCAGCCCTCCTATCTCATGGAAATGAACCTCTTCGATCTTCTGATCATGAACCTTTCCTTCCACAGAAGCCATCCTCTTGAAGATTTCCGCAGCAGAAGATTTGATCGCTCCGTCTATTCCGCTCTTTCCGATAATCTCTAAGATCTCTCCCAACCGCCGCTCCCCACCTTCATCTTCAATCTCAACACAGAACTTTGTTCCTACGAGGCTCTTCCGCTTCATCTTCTCCGCCTTCACTCGGAACCCTCGAAGGTTCAACTTGTTGAGTTCGGATTGAAGGAGTTGGAAATCGAGACCGGCATCTAAGAGGGACCCAACGATCATATCCCCACTGATGCCGGAAAAACAGTCGAAATAGGCTATTCTCATAAGAACTGTAAACTATAGACTCTAGACTTTAGACTCCTGTCTTCTACCTACTACCTACTACCTACTATCTACTAATTACGCTTGCAAAATATCCGGCTCCAAAACCGTTATCAATATTCACAACGACAACACCGGGGGCACAGGTATTGAGCATCCCCAAAAGGGCGGCGAGGCCTTCAAAAGAGGCTCCATATCCTATGCTGGTGGGGACGGCAATAACCGGATTCTCCACCATTCCTCCCACGAGGCTGGGAAGTGCTCCTTCCATCCCCGCCACCACAATGATCACACCCGCTTCAAAGAGCCTCTCCTTGTGATCCAGAAGGCGGTGGACCCCTGCAACCCCTACATCATATAGTTTCTCCACTTTGTTGCCTAAAATCTCCGCTGTCACCACCGCTTCCTCAGCAACAGGAATGTCGGATGTCCCTGCACTCACCACAAGAATAACCCCCTTCAACTCCCTTGACTCCATAGACTCTTTAGACTTTCTTTTCTTTCCCACTAAAACTATCCTTGCTTCATTGTAATATACCGCATCTCGTCTCCTCTTCCGAATCCCTTCAAAGACCTCGGGACTCACCTTCGTGGCGATGATCCCGCTATTCTTTTGCGAATGAACCTCCACGATCTTTACAATCTGCTCCAGAGACTTCCCCTGACAGAAGATCACCTCCGGGAAACCCTTTCGGAGTCCCCGATGCTCATCCAATTTAGCAAATCCAAGGTCCTCATAGGGGAGGGAGCGGAGTTGATTCAACGCCTCATCCACTCCGACCTTTCCATCTTTTACCTGTTCTAACAACCTCTCTAATCTTTCCCTATCCATCGCTTTCTGTTCTTACCATTTAACGATTCAACCATTTAACCATTCGTATTAACTATTTAACCATTCTTATTTTCAAAAGTCAATCTAAAATAAAACCCTCCTAAGAGAATTCTCAGGAGGAAAAAAGTTCAACCAGCTATCCCCACCTTTCATTTTTCATTTTGCATTGCTAATTTTGCATTGCTCTTACCACGTATCCCCACCCTTTGGTGGAGGCCAGCACTTTAATAATTTTCGAACATACACGATCTGGCCGAGGTGATAGGAATTGTGGTTTACGATTATCTGAAGGGCTGAGCCAATCGAATTACCTTGCCAGTCAGGATTGGATTTTGTTAACTCTTTAGAAGAGGCATTTCGGGCAATTCGCTCTGCCCCTCGAAGACCATTACGAAAACGTTTAATCAGTTGATCCCATTCCTTTTCCTTACCTGATCCCGAACCACTTATCCACCCTTCTTCGGCATGTTTTGGCCATTCCACCTTCTTTCCCTTTAGAGTATTGATGAGCAATTCCTGCCAGTAAACCATGTGATGAAGAACCTCCCATACACTGTGATTCTTATCATCAGGACGCTTGCTCGCCTCCTTCGCAGAAAGACCTTCGAGGGCTCTCACGGGATCAACATGAGAACTTTTTCCCCGCAGCCCGCAGATGAGAATTTTAGAATATTGTTCTACCATAGTGATTTATTGGAAAAGCGGGCAGACACATGGGTCTGCCCCTACAAATTAATTAAAAAATATGATCTTGAAAAAAATGGTAGCCCCACGGGGATTTGAACCCCGGTCTTCTGGCTGAGAACCAGATGTCCTGGGCCACTAGACGATGGGGGCGTCATCAAGAAACCGTTGGACTGAACATTCAAACCGATAACTGCCGGATGACTATTTCTTCCGATCTCCCTGGAACGCGATCACCGGACTGATTGATCGCTCAGCCGATTCCGGCAGGCATTACTTTACCATGGGCGTGTTTCACGCTCCAAGCCAGCCTGGATCCTCTATCCTGCCCATTGTCAAGACGGTTGACCCTCCCCTTTTTTGAAAATTTTAAACGGCCTCTACGCATTCAACTGTGTTTCCTGGTCCGCCCTCGCCGGGCGGGCTGAATCCACTTTCTTCACGGGCTGTTCGACCGGTTTGGGGGACGGAAGCGACTCGCTTCCCGCCCCGAGCTCCTTCAACCGTTCGGCGACGGGGAAGATCCGGCTGTGCAAGGAACCCACGCCGGCGTTATAGGACTTGACCGCGCCCTCCAGCCGGACTCCCATGTCCCGGAGATGTTCCATAAACGGAATGAGCCGCTCATAGAGTTGCCGGCACTCCCGCTCGATGATCTGAATATTTTCCGCCACCTGCTGCTGTTGCCACCCAAAAGCCACCGCCTTGAGCAAGGCCAGCAGGATCACGGGGGTGGCCAGCAACACGCGCTGGGCCATGGCAACCTCCAGCAGGTCCGGCCGGCACTCAAAGGCCGCTCCCAGACTCGACTCGATCGGCACGAACATGATGACAAATTCCGGGGCCGGCTTGAACTGTTTCCAGTACTGTTTTTCCCCGAGCTCCTTAATCCGCTGCCGGAGCGCATCAGCATGCTCCTCCAGGCGCGCCTTACGGGTGGCCTCATCCGGTGCGTTCAACGACTCCAGATAGGCGGACAAGGTCGCTTTGGCATCAATGGGCAAGCTGCCCCCATGGGGCAGGTGCACGATGAGATCCGGACGCCCCTCCTCGCGCTGCGCCTGCTCGGAAAAATCCACGTGCCGCTGCAGGCCGGCCAGTTCAACCACCCGGCGCAGTTGCATTTCCCCCCAGCGGCCGCGGACGGTCGAGGACTGCAACGCCTGCGAAAGTGTCGTCGTGGTTCGTGTCAGCTCGGCATTCGCCTGCTGGAGATCACGAATCTGCACCAGCAGCTCGCCATAGGCGCCCGCGCGCTTGGATTCAAGGTCGCGAACCTGGCTGGCGAGATTGTCCAGGGTTTTTCCCAGGGGCTGCACAAACTTGTCGCTTGCATCCTGCATGACCTGCCCGGCATTCTCCTTCAACGCTTGCGCGGCCAGAGCCGTAAAGGTCCGCTCCAATTCCGCCCTGGCTTGATCGACCCACGACACCTTGGCCGCATCAGCTTCCCGTTCCTTCTTCAGTTCGGCGGCCTCGATCTTCAACCGCTCATTCTCACCGCGCAATTCCACGGTCTCACGGTGATATCGTTCGGCAGCATCCAGCCGCTCGCATAACGCGGCAGTCCGCGAACGGGACCACAGCCAGGCCAGACCGCTTCCCAGAACCAGCCCGACTCCCAGCGGGAGCATCCAGGACAGGTTTCCCTCAAGGTTCATCTGTCAGTTACGCTAGCATATCTAAAGAGTTACGAGTTACAGGTTACGAGTTTCGAGTTGTCGGGCATGCCCATCCTGTCCCGAACCAGAAGCTTCGCTTGGATTCGGGACAGGCCTGAACCGAGGCAAGACATCTGGTTCAGGCTTGGAAAACTCAAAACTCGAAATTCGAAACTCGAAACTTCCAATCAGCCGGATCGATCCCGCAGATCAGAGAGAACCCAGAGCGCTCCGGCCCGCAAGGACAGCGAAGGATTCCGCACCAGAAACGGCTCACCATCCACGTGAGCCCACAGGGATTCTTCCGCGTTGATTTCCGCCCGTTGAATTCTGAACCGCGCTGGGCCGGGAAATTTTTTCGCCCAGGACCACGGGAGCAGCGTCAGAAATTGCCCAACGCGGCCCAAATACCCGGTCCAAGGGAACACGGCCAGGTCCAGCCAGCCATCCGTGGGATCAGCCTGGGCGTTGACGACAAGCCCGCCGCCGTAACGATTGACGTTCGAAAAGATCGCTTCGTGCACCCCGGAGAGTTGACCGCCCGGCCACTTCAAGGTGTAACGTTGAGGCTTGCGGGGAACTTGTGCGGCTGCGGCGAGCCAGTACATCACTTGTCCCAGCCGCTGCCGCCAGACCCCTTCGGCCCGCGCACAGATCTGTGCGTCAAACCCTATGCCGGCGATGCCAAAAAACAGGCGGTCGCCAAGAACACCGACATCCCACCGCACCGGCTTCGCTTGCAGGAGATGCTCGACGGCAGCGCCCGCATCAGCCGCCGGCGATCCGGCCGAGCGGCACATCAGATTTTCCGTTCCGCCCGGAAGCATGGCCAGCCAGGCGTTGCCACCGACGAGCTGCGCACCGATGTCATTCACGGT
>JADFOU010000082.1 GCA_022562655.1 candidate division TA06 bacterium | reverse complement strand
GGCCGCCGACCCGCGGACCACGGCGATGTCGTCTCCCGGAGAGAGTGGGGAGCCGTCTTGCAAGATGGCTTTGGCATCCAGTGTCGGATCGACCCGCTTAAAGACGGCCATGGCCACATCCACCCCGGCCAACACTCCAGTGGCCTTGGCCCGCAGCATCCCCGTGCCCTGGATCTCCGGTGGGACCACCGCCTGGGTTGTGGGGTCGTTGAACGTCTGGTCTTCGGCGACCGCGGCATCGATCAACGCGTAGACGTCGGGGGGAAACTGGGTCATGGCACGCCTTCCTTACCGTGGATGAAAACCCGGGAAAGCCACCCTGAGGCAAAAGCAAAATAGACGTAGTCAATAGCAGTTGGAGTTTTATTTTTAAACAAGCGTGGATTGTTTAACAATTTAAACGAATTTTAAATGGAAAATAACTACAGCCATCTCGGATCAGTCTATATGCAGAAAGGCGACTTTGAGATCGCCATTCAATTTTATGAAAAGAGCCTTGTGATCAAAGAGAAACTGGGAGACATCCATGGAATGGCAAAGACATACGGTAACCTCGGAACTATCTACGCGAAAAAAGGCGACTATGAGAGGGCCCTTCTGTTCTTTGAAAAGAGCCTTGCGAACTTTGAGAAACTGAAGGACATCCAAGGAATAGCAAAGAACTATGGAAACCTCGGGTCCATCTATTACAGACAGGGCGATTATGAGAGGGCTATTCAACTCTATGATAAAAGCCTTGGGATTACAAGGAAACTGAAGAACATTCAAGAGATGGCACAGACCTACAATAATCTTGGTTTAGTCTATGTCAGAAAAGGTGACTTCAAACAATCCATTCAGTTCTATCAGAGGAGTCTGGAGATCAAAGAAAAACTGGGGGACTCCCAGGGAATGGCAAAAACCTATAATAACCTCGGCACAGTCTATTTTCAAAAAGGTGATTTAGAGAAAGCCCTCCAGTTCTATAAGAAAGACCTTGTGATCTCGGAGAAACTGGAGGACTTCCAGGGAATGGCACAGACCCAAGGGAATCTGGGAATACTCTATAAAGAGCAAGGGAGATTAGGAGAGGCGGAGAATTTACTTCTGAAAGCCTATGAGATCTTTACGAAACTGGGCATGATGCCTGATGCCATGACCGCTTATGGAGCCCTTCAAGACCTGATCACGAAATACCGAACGAGAGGAGACGAAGAGAGGGCAAGGAATGTAGAAATAGCCATTGGTTAGTTCCGTCAAGAAAATCTCAGGTACCCCATTCGTCGGTTTACCTGAAATGCTTTCCAATCGTTCTATGGAAAGAAGAAAATTGAGAGTATAGGAGTACAGAATCCGTTCTCCACGAAAAAGGGGGGAAATGACTGTGTGGTTAAAGAATTGGAGTAGTCGAAAAGGGGGAAATTGCCTACTCATCGCCACCGACTTCTACGGTGAGGAGATGGAGAGACATAAACACGACTTTGTCTTTAGGAATGAGGAAGGAGAGATCAGGGATAGAGTGAAGGAGATTGAGAGCTGGATTAAAAGCTCACGGAATTTCTTACTCCTCTCAGGAGAAGGAGGGATTGGCAAGAGTCGATGTTGTATTGAGGCGGCAAAGAGGGATGAAATGACCTGGATCAATTTAAGGGGATTGAATATAAAGAATCCTCAAGAAACAGGTCAGGTGAAGAAAAAATTGGAGAGGATTCTAAAAGCGGGGATGATTCTTGTCTTTGAGGATTATCAAGAGTATCGAAGTATCCTTTCGGAAGCCGTTTCCGTCGTCCTTCAAAAGAAGGCGAAACTCCTCATCCTCTCAAGAGAACCCGATTCACCCAGGAGAGAACTGAAAAGTTGGGGGCAGATCCCACTAGAGATTCACCTCAAAAAGATAGGTAACATCCCAGAGATCACTCCTCTCGATGACTCTTTCCTTCTCTCTCAAATTGTCAAAATCTCTGAAGGGAATCCTGCCATCGCCCGGATGGCAGTAGAACATTTTCAAATGACCAAAAATCTCAATGGCATCAAAGACCGATATGAACTCTTAAACTCCGTCTATCAAAACATTGAAGAGAGGATGCCAGAAATCCTCCCAACCCTGGCGAAGATGGCTCTGGTTCGAGGAATGTCGGGGAATCCTTTTGCAGAGTATGAGGAGAGATTCAGAGAGGTGTTGTCTGCAGGACAGATCACTCAAGAGGGAGACTTCTATCGGATTCGGCCTGACATCTTAAATGACCATATCGTAAAGAAGTATTATTTTATCCCCTATGTAAGAGCCCGATTTGAGGAATCTGTGGAGGAATTCATTCAGACAAAAGCGAGGGAGATGTTAACAACCCTGATCCATCTAAACCAGAAAGAGGCGTGTAAAGTCATTCTCGAAAAGTCAAAGGAACTCGATACCCAAACGGTGATTGATCTGGGTCTTGCTGCTTATGAAAAATTCGAAGACAGGGGCTTTATCGTCAAGAGTTTAGGGGAATTCTGGACTCGGGTCTGGGAGCTGGAAGATCCGGACCCTTACAACAGCATCGCCCATCTGCTCCATCGAGATTTATCCAAACGGGAAGAGGCTGCAAGGTGCTGGGAGAAAGCTCTCAGCCTCTATGAGAGGAAAAGAGATGAACTGGGGGTGGCACAGACTTACTATAATCTTGGATCGGTTGAACCCGACGGAGGCAACTCTGAGAAGGCTCGTCAGTTCTATAGGTGGAGCTTAGAGATCAAAGAGAAACTGGGTGACTTTCAGGGAATGATACAGGCCTATAATACCCTCGGCAAGATCTGTAGACGAGAAGGCGAATATGAGAGAACCATTCAGTTCTATGAAAAGAGCCTTGCGATCACAGAGAGACTGGTCGACTTTCAGGGGATGGCGCAGACCTATGGAAACCTCGGCTCAATCTATTCCCAAAAAGGAGACTGGGAGAGTGCAATTCAGTTCTATGAGAAGAGCCTGGAGATCACTGAAAAAGTTGGAGAACTCAAGGCTTCCGCAGACCATTCCCTATGCCTCGGCTCGGTTTATTTGCAAAAAGACGATTTTGAGAAAGCCCTTCACTTCTATGAGAAGGCTCTCAAGACCTTCAAGAAATTGGGGAATCTCTATGGAATATCACAAGCCTACGGAAGCCTTGGATCGCTCTATTCCAGGCAAGGTGAGTATGAAAAAGCCATTCAGTTCCACGAGAAGAGTCTGGAGATCTTTGAAAAACTGGAGGACATTCCTGGAATGGCAAAGACCTACAATAATCTAGGCAGTGTCTTTAGACGAAAAGGCGATTGGGGGAAAGCCATTCAGTTCTATGAGAAAACCCTTGCGATTTCTGAGGGGCTCGGGGATCTCCAAAGAGTGGCACAGATCCACGGAAAACTCGGCTCGGTTTATTACAGCCAAGGCGATTATAAGAGAACCATTCAGTTTTATGAGAAGGAGCTTGAGATCAAAGAAAAACTTGGGGACATCCATGGAATGGCAAAAACTTACAATAATCTCGGATTAGTCCATTCCAAAAGAGGGGATATTGGACAAGCCCTTCATTTCTATGAAAAGAGCCTGGCGATCAAAAAGAAACTGGAGGACATCCATGGAATGGCAAAAACCTACAATAACCTTGGCATAGTCTATAGACGAAAAGGCGATTGGGGGAAAGCCATTCAGTTCTATGAGAGAGATCTTGCAATCTCAGAGAGACTGGGGGACCTCCAAGGGATGGCACAGACCCAGGGGAATATCGGGAGTCTCTATTTGGAACAGGGAAAGTTGGAGGAGGCGGAGAAACTCCTGCTGAACTCCTTCGCAACCTTTGCAGAGCTTGGTGCCAAGCCCGACGCAGCGACCGCTTATGGAGCCCTTCAGGACCTGATCACGAAATATCGGCGACAAGATGACGAATTTGGAATGAGAAGAGTAGAAAAAGCCATTCGCAGCCTTTAGTCGAACATTGCGCGACATTCAAATTGCCAATTTTCACCATACCCTTTTATCAACAGACGTTTCGAAAAAACCCTTGAAGGCATTATTTATTCTAACAAATTCAATGACCCAAAAATGGTATGAAAAATGACAACGTACAAATGACATCGGATAAGGAGGTAATGGATGACAGGTGCCTTGATTCGTCAAATTCGGAAGGAGAAGGGATGGACACTGGCGGATGTGGAGGGAAAGACTGGGCTCTCCAGAGCCTATCTCTCCCTCATTGAACGGGATGTCAGACCTCCAACCTTGAAGATCCTCAGGAGAATTGCTCAAGCCTTTGAGATGGACTACCGGGAACTCCTCACGGGTGAGGAACAGTCTGAGTCCTTAGGCCAGAGGGTGGAGCGGCTGGAAAATCTCCTCAAAGAGGGGCTTCCCGTCAAGCCTATACCCGTTTTAAATCGTATCCCGGCAGGCTTCCCCCAGGCCTATACCGACAAGGATTATCCCACCGGCTATGCCGATCAATATGTCTCTCTTCCAGATGTGATGGATTTGAATGCCTTCGCCCTCAAGGTGGAGGGGGATTCGATGTCTCCTCGCCTCAAACCCGGAGACATCATCATCATCTCTCCAAATCGGCAGTGGGAGAGTGGAGATATTGTGGTGTTGAAGGTCGGGAAGGAGGTGAGTATCAAGAGAATCTTCCAGAAGGAGACAACTTTAGTCCTTCAGTCTTTCAACCCCGAATCTACCCCCCTCATTCTCCCTGTGAATGAGGTTCAGATCCTCGGAAAAGTGATCATGAGGGTGGAGAAGCTGTGAAAACCCAGTATTGAATTGTCGGTTGTTAGGGATTGGACAGAATACCAAGAAGACTTCTTTACTCCTCAGACCATCTATTGTTAAAATAGGTGGTCTAACAACTGAAAACGAACAGCGATTAACTGAATCGTGTCAAACTGCAAACTTTCTGAAATCTGTAATCTTCCTGCGATAAACGCCACTGAAGGTCTCTGCATCCTCCATTCCTATATTCCGGAGAAGGACAAGGAGACCTTTCAAAAATCCCTACATTCCCGACTGGAGGAAAAGAAAGGCTCTTTACAAAAGAGACGGACTTCGCTTCCGTCCATCTTGAAAATCCCGAACTATTCGGTTTGAGACTGCACTTCTGATCATTGCCTTGAGGCAGAGGCTGATGAGATAGGAGTAGAACTCTCCAAATCTCCTCAGGCCTACGAGGTTGTGAAGTAGGGGCATGTTTTATAATGGCCATAAAAAACCGTCGGGAATCCGCTTGTGGCGGACCGACGGCTCAGGAAAAGGTTTGATTCAGTTCTTTCAATCAGGGGTAAATTCCAAGGAAAAGCGGTAGTTGTCGGTGGGAAAGTCGTAGATCTCAGAATCCACGGCTATATCAAAGCGGAAGCCCTTCAGGGCGATGCCTGCCCCAAAGGTGGGACCGATCCTCTGACCATTCTTATCATAAAAATAACCCAGCCGACCGGAGAGGAATTTACTGTAAGTGTACTCCATCCCCACTGCGATCCATGCGTCCTTCAATTCCTCCTTGAGACTGCTGAACTCCCCTGCAACGATCTTGGTAAGTTCCACGGATGGGAAAATCAACTTGCTCGTCTCATTGTCGAGGGGCCTATAGGATGCACCCAGGCGAGCGGTTCGAGGGAGAGGGTCGGAAGATCCACTCTCGGTGAATCCAATGTTGGGACCCAGGTTTTGAAGGGAAGCTGCCAGATTGAGCCGAGGGACGGGAGTCTCATAGAGGGTGGATAAGTCAAAAGCCCAACCGGTTCCCGTACCTCCCCCTTGAAGCCCCAGGACCCGCTGTAGGACCCAGTCTGGGGAGAGGAAACTGTAAATAAACCTTCCTCCCACTCCCACAGCCAGACCCTCCCCCACCATTCTGCCATAGGAGATCTTGACGGAGAAGTCGAAGGTCGTATATTCAGAAAGAGGGACCCCTGCTTGGGTCACGGGCACTGTTTTCCCAGTGCTTAAAAAGATGATGGAACCTGCGATGGATTCACCTTCGGAAAGGGGATGGACATAGGCGGCATATTCATAATAGAGATCACTGGCTAAACCCGTAAGCCAGTTGGCATGCATCAGAACCACATCCCTCTTGGTCACAAAAGCCAAACCTGCGTCGTTGTAATAGGTTGCCAGGGCATCATCTGCGATGGAACTAAAAGCACCCGCCATCGCAGTGGGTCTCGCTCCTGGGTAGATAGACAAAAATATGGCTCCTGCCTGAGATGCCGTCCCCTCCCCTTCCTCAAAAGAGGCAAGAAGGAAAAAGACCGGGAAGAAAATGATGAGGAATCTTTTCATGACAAACTCCTACTTTGGGTTGTTAATTTTCAATGGTCAGAGAATCCGAACAGAGCTTTTAAGTATACTCTTCTTTCTTATCTTTGTCAAGTCTTTTTAAGTCACAGGCAAATCGCCATTTACAAATATCCATTCCCAAATCAATCCAAAATTCAAAAGTTCAAATTCGAATTTTGATTATAGGATCCGGCCTTAGGAGGATTGGGATTCAAATGGAAATTGCATCCTATTTAATGCGCAACAATCAGTTTCTCCACCACCTCCACCACCTTCTCCGTGGAAGTGGTAAATCCCGTACTCGTCGTACGAGCCACTACCTTATAGAGATAGACTCCATTCGCGATTGCGTCCCCCACCTCATCACGACAATCCCACTCGACAGAGTTGAACCCCACCCTTCCGGGAACCCGAAGGATCTTGATGAGGCGTCCCGCAACGGTATAGACCTTAATCTCAACCTCTACATTCTCCTCAGAGAGTTCAAAGATGAACCGGGTCCGGTGGTTCTGAACCGGATTGGGATAATTCATCACCCGGTAGAGGGCCAATCTCTGGGAGGGAATGACCTTAACCACCACTGTATCTGCGGAACGGTTCAAGGCATTGTCAGAGGCGCTAAATACAAGGGTGTGGGTGGTATCATCCCTGGGGTCGGAGAACTGGAGATCCACCTCGACTCGACCCCGGGTGTAACTCCCCTCCTCATACTGGAAGAGATGGTTCAAAAAGATCCGGTTATCCTTATCTCCATCCTTGACGAGATGAATTCGTTTATCCGTTCGTCGGTCCCCTAAATAGATCCCACTCTCATCTTCAAGGAGAAGAGTAATCCTTGGATTGAGGGGGACGGTGAGGGTATCCACCCCGGTGAGGACCCGCCCTCCATGAAGGATGGTGATTTTTGGAGGGATTGTATCCTCAGGAGTGCCCCCAGCACCCACGAAGAGACTATCCAGAGCCCCATGCCCATCCCTCATTCCATCCCAGACATAGACACTGACCCGCCCAAGATCCCCTAACTGCATCGCCCCTCCTGAATGGTCCGGGACGATGAAACGCTGGGTGAACTGACCATTTAGAACCCGTGTCACTCCCTTGTAGATAGGGGTTCCGGGGAGGGTGTACTTGAGGATAAACGTATCGTTCTCAGGAGGTGGAGTAATAAAAGTTTTGCCCGTTGAGTCGCCAGAGTCAAAGATGGTGAGGGAGGCAAAGCCATTGAAACTTGGATCAGAAACTGCTCCCTGGACCGTTACCTGAGAAAGACCGATGAGGCTATCTGGCGAAAGGGTGAGATTCACGTCTAATTCAGGTGGACCCCACTCCGAGGCAGGGTCACCGAAGAGATTGTAGTTTTGTTGGGAATTCCCGAGTTGAATCTTAGTGGTGGTGATCACCTTCCCAATGGTCTTCGCCGTGTCGTTAAAGAAGAAATTGTCAAAGAGCCTATTGGCGAGGGTGGCATTGGGAGAGGCATAAGAGGAACGGGAGGCGGCAAAGGTGGCGATCCCTCCTCCATCTCTTCTCTTCTGGAGGGTAGAAGCCAGGTCTTCCTTCTCCGGTCGGTCAAACTGCCCCACGGAACAGGAACCAAAATAGAAGAAGAAGTTCTTCGGTCCATTCCTCAATGCAAAAATATCCACGGGGTTCCGAAAGAGTTTCTCATGGGCTAACTGATCAATATTTCCATGACCCAGAAAGAGACCGGCAAGGAACCCTCCATCTTCCCGCTGGCGGTGCCGCTGGAGTGGAACGTGGTGTTCGCCTACGCCACCGTCTTCCTGTTCCTGGGGTTCCCGAACTGGAACGGCTACGCCCCGTGGGACATGACCCCGCCCTGGCTGGCCTTGATCATCGCGACGACCCGCGCGGCCGCGACCAACGTCGGCGAGAGCTCGTCCAACCACGGATTCGCGGCCGGCAGCCCGTTGGCCTGGGGGCCGGACCACCGATTCGCCACC
>JADFOU010000081.1 GCA_022562655.1 candidate division TA06 bacterium | reverse complement strand
GTTATCAGATTCCTTCCATGAATCCCGAAACACAAAACACGAATCACGTCACATTAACGGTCTACGACATCGCAGGTCGGCTCATAGAGACCCTTGTGGATGCAAGGCAAGAGCCTGGGGTATACCAACTTCCAATATCCAGGCACCAATTGCCGAGTAGTGGCATCTACTTCTACCGCCTCACCACCACGGGACTTGATAAATCAAGCCCCTACACCCAAACCCGAAAGTTAATACTTCTGCATTAAAGTTTCTCATCTTTAAAAAACCATTAAATATAATAGTACACCTTTCTCTTTCTGATTTTCTAAAGAAAGTCAGAAAGGCAAAAAGATTTCATGTTATTGACGAGATTGTGAGAATATTATTATAAGACACCCTGAAATAGGAAATAAGTATCTATCCTTATTTTAGGAAATAGACAGTTATCTCTAATTTCATCCAAATCGTCAAAAAAGTGTCATTTTCCCTTGACAATTCAAGGGTTTTGGGTTATGATATTAGTCCGTAGTGGCACGTGCTCCCAAAAGCCTACGGGCGAAGTTGGAGAAGATCTACAAATCTCTCTTTGACTTCTATGGACCTCAAGGGTGGTGGCCTGGTGATTCACCCTTTGAGGTAGCGGTGGGAGCTATCCTCACTCAGAACACCGCCTGGCTAAATGTTGAAAAGGCTATCGGGAATCTCAAATCGAATAAACTCTTAGACCCTCACAAACTCCACAAGACCTCATTCAAAAGACTCGCCTCCCTCCTCACCCCATCAGGTTATTTTAATATCAAGACAAGACGCCTTAAATCCTTTCTCACTTACCTCATCAAAAGATATGACGGCGACTTCCATCGGATGGCCGAATCCGCCTCAGGCGGATTTCATTCATTACGAGAAGAACTTCTCCAGGTGAATGGGGTGGGGAAAGAGACCTGTGACTCCATCCTTCTCTATGCCTTAAACAAACCTGTCTTCGTCGTAGACGCCTATACCCGTCGGATCTTCTCCCGATATGGCTTCTTCTCCGAGAAGGCCACTTATGATGAGATACAAGACTATTTTATGAAGAACCTGGTCAGCGGATTGAACGGATCAAACCCGAATCGGGGTAATCCGTTGGTCTATCTTTTCAATGAATATCATGCCCTGATCGTCCGACATGGCAAGACCCTCTGTCGAAAAAAACCTTTATGTGGGGAATGTCCTTTGTTGAAAGTAGGATGCCAATATGGTAACAGAATGTTAAATGGTTAAAAGGTTAAATAGTTAAATGGAAAATCGTTAGTAAAGAAAATTTAACCAATCACAATTTAACCATTTAACCAATGTCAAGGAGGTTTGTTTGAGACTGAAAGAGATTCGGATCTTCGGGTTTAAGTCCTTCCCGAAAAAGGTGACGTTGAAACTGGGTACAGGGGTGACCGCCCTTGTGGGACCCAATGGATGCGGGAAGACAAACTTCGTGGATGCCATCCGGTGGGCACTCGGGGAGCAGAGACCCACATTATTGAGATGTGAACGAATGGATGAACTCATCTTCGGGGGGAGCGAGAAGAAAAAGCCTCTCGGGATGGCGGAGGTGAGCCTCATCTTTGAAAATGATGGAGGGCTTCCTATCGACTTTTCAGAGGTGGCTGTCACCCGCCGCCTCTTCCGCTCAGGGGAGAGTGAATATCTCATCAACAATACCCCCTGCCGATGGAAGGACATCACCGACCTCTTCCTGGATACCGGTCTCTCTGCCAAAGCCTATGCCCTCTTTGAACGGGATATGGTGGATCGGATCCTCTCAACCGAGTCAGGCCTTCGGAGGGCTTTCTTCGAAGAAGCGAGTGGAACCGCCAAGTATCGAGATCGTAGGGGTCTCATCTTTAGAAAGTTGGATGCAAACAAAGAGGATTTCGCCCGCCTCCTGGACCTCTTAGCAGAGGTGGAGAGGCAGGAACGGTCCCTGAAGCGGCAAGCAAGCAAGGCAAAGCGTTATTTGGAATTAAAAAAGGAACTGGATCAAAAGGCGGTCAGATCTGCCTTTTTGAGGGTTCAAGCCTGGAAGAGGGAGGCGGGAGGTCTTGTTGAAAAGATGGAGGAACGGAAGAGGAAAGTGGAGACATTGAGGCGGGAGGTTCTGAAATTAGAGGAAAAGATCGGAGAGAGGCGAGAGGCCTTCAAAGAGAAGGCTTCGACTCGATCCCAGACTCTCGCTGCCCTCAAGACCCTTCGCGAAGAGATCCGAGAACTGGACAGAGAGATCGCTCTTACGTCTGAACGGAAGAAGTTCCTCGAGGAAAGAAGGAACAGAACTCTTGAGGAAAAGGAGGGGTTGAGGGGTCATCTACCTGCCTTTGAAAGGGCTCTCCATGAGAAGAAGGAGAAAAAGGAGGATTCGGAAACCCAAATCGAGCTCCTTCAAGAAAAAATAAAAGAGAAAGAAATGGAGAGAACCCAACTGGAAGAAAATCTGAAAAGAATAGAAGAGGAGGTTCATAAGAAGAAAGGTGAAGAAGACCGGCTCAAAAGGGATCTCCTTACCCTTGAGGTAAAAAGGGATGGACTGAAGGATCGGTTGGGTGAACTTCGAAAGGAGGAGAGGAGATGGGCTCTGGAGGAAGAGGAAACGAAAAGGGTTCGAGTGGAGAAAGAAGGCCTTCTCGAAGAAATCCATAAGAGGTTAGAAGAGGTCCAAGGCATAAGAGAAAAGATCAAAAAGAATCTACTTGAGGATCAAAAGGCCCTTGACGAGAGGAGTCAAGCCCGGTGGAAGATGGAGAACCGCCTCACCCTCTACAGCACGGAAATGGCGATCTTCAAAGAGTCAAAAGAGATGGATGAGGTTCTGGGAACTCTGAAAGATGTGATGACCATCCAGGCTGGGTACGATTCGGCTGTGGAAGGAGCTCTGGCGACCCGAATCGGGCTCCTCCTGGTCAGAAACCGGGAGGAGGGGGTGAAGGTTCTGGAGACTCTCCGGGAGAAGGGGAGGCTCACCTTGGCTCCCCTTGATGAATTCCGAACTCCGAACTCCGACCCTGAACTTGTTTCAGGGCGAACTCCGAACTCCACACTGGGTCTCCCCAACCTCCTTCAATTTGTCACCTGCGAGGATCGATACAGACCCCTTCTCGAAACCCTATTCGGTAAATTCCTTGTGGTACCCGACTTCCCAACTGCGTTGGAGATGTCTCATTCCCAAAGAGGTCAATCCAATGAATCCGCTAATGGATTTCACCTTGTCACCCCAAAGGGGGAAGTAGTGGAGGCAGAAGGCTTTCTTCGGGGGGGAGCCTTCAAACCCATGGATCGGGATGACGAGGAGCGTTGTCAAAAGGAGCTGGAGGAGATCCATCGGAACATCCAGCATTTGAAAGAAGAGGTTCAAAACCACACCCTCCTCCTCTCCGCCTCAGGTGGACAACTCGAAGGAATCCTCCGGGAGAAGATCACGCTGGAGCAGGAATGTGAAAGCCTGTTAGGGCGTGAAGAAGGAATCAGAAATCGAATACAAGGGCTAAAAGAGGAGGTTGAGAGGTTTGAGAAAGAGATCACAAGTCTTGAGGAGCGGATGAAAGAGATCGAGGATCTCGGAATGGAGGGTGCGGATTTCGAAATGCAGAATTCCGAAATTCCAGTCCCTAAAGCCGACCCCATGAGAAAGGCCCTGGAAGAGGCGCAAAACGAAGTTCTGCAAAGCAGAATGGAACTCATCCGGAGCGAGGGAGAGGCAGAGGAATGGAAGAGGACTGTGAAGAGAGTTGAAAGGGATCTCGCCGAAACCCATTCCAAACTGACGAAGTGTGATCGGGAAGCGGAAGACCTGGAAAAAGTGATCCGGAATCTTGACCAGAACTTCGAGGAGCAACAGCAGCATCTGGATGACTCAATAGAGAGGGAGAGAAGGCTCGTGAGAGTTTTGGAGGAGATGGGTGAGCCCACTCTCTTTGAGGCGATGGAAGAGGAGGAGATGGAGCTGAAAGAGAAAAGAGAGTCTCTCTCCGGACTCCAGGAGGAGATGCATCAACTGAAACTCCGTTGGACAGAGATTGAAACCCAGAGGAAAGACCTCGAGGAACAAGTGAAGCGGGATTTTGAAGCCGAATTAGAAAATTATACCGATGAAGGGGGGGAGATAGACCCCGGTGAGATTGAGGAATTGAGGGAGCGAATCCGGAATCTGGAACCTGTCAATATGGCGGCTTTTGAGGAGCACCAAGAAGTGGAGAAACGGTTTGAGTTCCTAACCACTCAGAAAGTCGATTTAGAGGAAGGGAGAAAAAATTTAGAAGCGAGCCTGAAGACTCTGGACCGGGAAGCCAGGACCCGATTCATGGACACTTTTGGAAAGATCCGTGAAAGTTTCCAATCCATCTTCCTCCGCCTCTTTGAGGGAGGGAAAGCGGATCTTCTATTGAATGGGGGTGGCGACCCCCTCCATGCGGAGATTGAGATCATGGCGAGTCCGAAAGGGAAGAGATTTCAGAGGATTGAGCACCTCTCAGCCGGGGAGAAAGCCCTTACGGCCATCGCCCTCCTCTTTGCACTCTATTTCATAAAACCTGCTCCATTCTGTATTTTAGATGAGATTGACGCCCCTTTAGACGATGCGAACGTGGAACGCTTCACCCAATTGGTCAGGGAGGTGAGTCAGAGAAGTCAGATCTGCCTCATCACCCATAACAAGCGAACGATGGGGATCGCCGACTCCCTTTATGGGATTACGATGGAGGAACCTGGAGTGACACAAATTGTCTCTGTAAAGTTTCAAGAAGGAAAATAAAAAGGGAGCCTGGTGAGGTTTCGAAGTGAGACAGACGTTGACTAATTTCCATTTGACAAAAATGGGGAAGATCTGATAGGATACTCTCAATTGAGCATAGACTTTTCTGAGATCAAGACCATCCCCTTTGAGAAGAGGAAGAGCAGGGTTTCCATAGAGTCCTTTGCCAGGATTTATGAACCCCCAAAGGAGTTTTCTACCTTTATTGACAACCTCCCGGACCTCTTCATCGGGAAGGATTTCAAGGAACTCATCCAAGCCATCGTCACTGCTCACGAGAAAGGGAAGACCATCCTCTTTCTCATGGGAGCCCATGTGATCAAATGTGGCCTCTCCCCCCTTCTCATCGACCTCTTAAAGCGGAAGGTGGTGACCGCCCTGGCAATCAATGGAGGAGGGTCAATCCATGACTTTGAGATCGCCCTCTTTGGTAAGACCTCTGAGGATGTACAGAAAGGGTTAAAGGACGGGAGTTTCGGGATGGTGGAGGAGACCGGGAGGTGGATGAATGAGGCGATCCAAGAGGGATCTCAAAATGAGATGGGGATGGGGGAAGCCCTGGGAAAGAAGATCTTCGAAAAGGGCGGAAGATATGGGAACTACAGTCTCCTTGCCACTGGGATCACTCTCAAGCGTCCCGTCACCGTCCATGTCGCCATTGGAACGGATATCATTCATCAACATCCCTCGGCGAATGGAGAGGCTATTGGAAAAACCAGTTTCAAAGATTTCCAGATCCTGACTGAAAGAGTGGCAGGTTTGGAGGATGGGGTGGTTGTCAATGTAGGGTCGGCCGTCCTCCTGCCAGAGGTTTTTCTCAAAGCTTTCACCATTGCCCGGAATTTAGGCCACCCTATCAGGAACTTCACCGCTGCAAATTTGGACATGATCCAACACTATCGTCCCAATCAGAATATCGTCAAGAGGCCAACGAGTGAAGGGGGAAGAGGGATCTCCATCACCGGTCACCATGAGATCATGATCCCCCTCTTGACGGCAGCGATCAAAGCGAGGTTGTCATGAGTTCTCCTTCTCCCGAAGTGCAGGGTTTCCAAGAGATCTTCGATTCTCTCTATGGTCTCATTCTTGCCGGTGGAAAAGGAGAAAGGTTCTGGCCCGTGAGCCGAAAGGGACGCCCCAAACAACTCCTACCCATTCTGGGGGAGGCTACCCTCATTGAAGAAACCTATGAACGAATTCGTACCCTCATCCCCTCCCGCCGCCTCTTCATTGTGGCACCCCGAACCCTTGCCCCATCCATCACCCATCTCCTCACCGAATTGAATGGCAATAACCTCTTTCCTGAGCCTGAAAGTCTGAACACCGCTCCAGCCATTGCCTATGCCACCACCGTTCTGGCCAAGAAAGATCCAGACGCTGTCATGGTGGTCCTCCCCGCCGATCATCACATCTCCGATCCCGGGCAATTTTTAGAAACTCTCAAAGTGGCTGTAGTAGGAGCCCAGCAAGACTTACTCGTTACCTTCGGAATTGTCCCCACACGTCCAGAGACCGGATATGGCTACATTGAGGTTGGGAAGGTGATCCAAAAGAAGATCAAAGATCAACTTCTCGGCGAAAACGAAGAACTGCAGAGAAAAAAAATTCCCATCCATCGTGCAAAAGGTTTCAAGGAGAAGCCCAATCAGAAAGAAGCGAGGGAGTTCTTAAAGAGAGGGAATTTCCTTTGGAACAGCGGCATCTTTGTCTGGAAGATTCGAACCATCCAGAAGGCGATAGAAGTACATCTTCCAAAACTTGCCCGTGCTTTTCAAGAATTCGCCCCGTCAGTTGGTACTCCCAGAGAGAAAGAGGCATTAAAGAGTATCTACCGCCAAACTGACCCAATCTCCATAGATTACGGTATAATGGAGCGGGCAGAAAATGTAGCGGTGATCCGTGCAGATTTTCCCTGGGACGATCTTGGAACCTGGTCTGCCCTCCCTCGCCTCAAAGGGATGGACAAGAATGGTAACCTCATCCTCGGGGACCATTTGGGTTTAGAGACCCATGACTCTACCATCATCTCCCAGCAAGGTCTTGTCGCCACCCTCGGTATCTCTGATCTCCTCATCGTCCGAACCCGTGAGGTCACCCTGGTCGCCCGAAAGAGCCGAGATCAGGATGTGAAGAAATTGGTGGAACAACTCTGGGAGGAGAAAGAACTCAAAAAATATCGATAGAAAAAAAGTAGCAGTAGCAGTTGCAGCAGCAGTCGACTTCCAAAAAAACAAGTAGCAGTCTGCAGTTGCACTGGCAGTCGACTGCCACTGAAGTCTTACTTTACGAAAGGAGGTGATTAAATGAAGATCCGAACGGGTTTCGTTATTCTTCTCTCCCTCTCCTTTCTCCTCGCCTCCTGTTCCAAAGGGCCCAAGGTTGAGGATGTGACGATGGAAGAGGTGGAGGAGGTGTCATTGGAAGAGTTCGAAGAAGAACCGTTTGAGATGGAAGAACCCGTCATGGAGGAGCCCCCTCCACCCACTACGGGTACCGAGACCCTTGGGTATCGAGTTCAGGTGGGTGCCTTTAGAAATAGGTCCGGAGCTGAGATGCAAGCTTCCAAGGCGAGGGCTGCCTTCCCACAGCATCAGGTCTATACTCCATACATTGACGACTGGAATAAAATCCGGGTGGGAGATTTCCTCACCAGAAGGGATGCGGAGATTGTGAGGGACCAAGCCATTGCCCAAGGGTTCCCCGGCTCATTTCTCGTCGAGACCTACATCAGTCGTTAATGGTCCTCATCCTTGCTACACGGAATCCTGACAAGATCGAAGAGATCCAACAGATCTTTCAGGATTCTGAAGCCCCTTTATTATCCCTTTTTGACTTTCCCCAAATCGGACCGGTGGAGGAGACGGGTAAGACTCTGGAGGAAAATGCAGTCCTGAAAGCCAAAAAGGTCTCCCGATCAATTCGGAAGGTGGCTCTGGCAGATGATACCGGTCTTGAGGTAGAAGCTCTTCAGGGGAGACCCGGAGTTCACTCCGCCCGTTTCGCCGGTCCAGGAGCAAGTTACGAAGCGAACCGTCTGAAACTCCTGAAATCCCTACAAGGGGTCCCCGAAGAGAAGAGAGGAGCTGTCTTTCGTTGCATTGCCGCCCTGGCGAGTCCAGAGGGTCGGATCGTCACCTTCGAAGGGGTCTGCAGGGGAAGGATCGGGTTTGAACCCAAGGGGGAGGGAGGATTCGGATACGACCCTCTCTTCATCGTAGAGGGAATTGGAAAGACCTTTGCAGAGATGACCCTCGAGGAGAAGAACCAGGTGAGTCACCGAGCTAAGGCAATGAAAAAGGTGATGGAGTATTTGAAAAAAAAGGAATTCGGAGATCAGTTATTGGAGAATAGAGAATAGGTATAGAAAGTGGAGAATGGATGTTCGTACAACCATTTTACGAACTCTAATTTCCATTACGAATTTCCAATCTCCAAAAACGAATTTCCAGAAGTTCGGGGCGTGGCGCAGTCCGGTAGCGCACCTGCTTTGGGAGCAGGGGGTCAGCGGTTCAAATCCGCTCGCCCCGACTTAGCTTTGGTTTAGCGCGT
>JADFOU010000080.1 GCA_022562655.1 candidate division TA06 bacterium | reverse complement strand
GGTTACATTCTGGTCCACAGTGAGCCAGGGATGGAACTGGTCGGCACCATTTCCAAAGGGATCATCATTAACTCGAGCCGCTGAACTCCAGGTTGTCCCCTGATCAGTTGAACGTCTGAAAAATAGATCCATATCCGTTCCCGAATCCCACATATACGCCACATAGAGATTTCCGTTGAGTGGACCACCACTGATGTCCACATCCAGAGCGGGGAAAGGGAAGACCAAAATTCCCCCGTTGATGTTTCCTAAAAAGTTTACCGGAGCAATAGGAATATCCACTCCAAAAGTCATTCCCCCATCAGTGGATTTATCCAACAGGATGTTGGAGGAACTATAGTCTACCCATGCGACATAGATCTCGCCATTTGCTCCGACCGCAGGAACGGACCACTGGACACCCTGGACATCACTCACCTGAACCGGACTGGACCAGGAAACGCCTCCATCTGTTGAGCGGATAAAGAGAATATCCGTATTGAATCCCGAGTCGAACCTCGTCCAACTGATATAGAGGTTACCTCGTGTGGGATTATCGGTTCGGTCGCAGGCGATCAGTTCCTTGTCCTCAAAAGATTCCGGTCCACTCACAACCGCATAGGAAGGAGACCCCCAGGTGAGGCCCCCGTCAGTGGTTTTGAAAACGGCAAGACTGTTGGAGTCCCCGAAGGCTTCGTAGGAGACAACCACTACATAGAAATTTCCATCGGCGTCGTAGGTTAGGCCCGGATCGCTCTGCCGGGTGAACCGGGGTTCTACCAGTAGACCTTCCGTCCAGGTGAGTCCCCCATCAAAGGAGGCGCCTAACCCAACTTGCCGAAAGCCCAGGCGCCAGTCTCTCCAGACGGCTACGAGATTTTGACCATTCAAAGGATTGACCGCAATCTGCTCCTCATTCTGGAGTTCAGTGGTCAAATCCTGGTTGATTTTGAGATTGAGGAAGTCTCCAGGAGATGGGTTTTGAGAAGAAGGGGAATTTCCTACGAATCCCATGAATAGGCTTATGCAACAGGTAACGAAGACAATTCTTAGCATCCACCTCTCCTTTAAATCAATTAGAGAGAATTCTCTTATCCGAGGTTCCCAAAATAATAGAGTATCAAATCTTTACCATATCCAAGAGACCTCGTCAACCTAATTTTTCGATGAGTTAGATGAGTTAAATGGTTAATTCATTAAGTGGTTAAATTAACCATTTCCGAATCGAATCCGCCTTAGGCGGACGTTGCTAACCAACCAAACCTAAGCGTAGGTGAATTACCCATTACCCATGAAAAGGAATCACTATTGACAAAACACCTCCTATGGTGTATCGTTGCACTGCGGTTTTTAATGCAAAATTTCCAATTCAATAATCTTCTTTATCCATTAAGAATGCTTTGAGCATCATGAATTTTTTTTAAGAAAATGATTGAGAGGAAGGTAGTGATTAGGAATCAATTGGGTCTCCATGCCAGACCCGCAGCTCTTTTTGTAAAGAAAGCTTCAAGATATCTTTCCCGAGTTACCATATCAAAGGATGGAATTGAGGTGAACGGAAAGTCCATATTGGGGATTCTCATGCTTGCTTGCGAAAAAGGGAGTAGGATCATCCTGAAGGTGGAGGGAGAAGACGAAAAGAAGTGCTTTAAGGAACTATTAGATCTTGTCAAGGAAAAGTTCGATGAAGAATAGATTTTGAGACAAATTCCAAGCAAAAATAAAATTGCAACCACGAGATTTCTCCTACTGAGGGGTTTGGCTGGTAGGCAACGGAGATCTTCGATTCACAGATTAACACAGATATTTGAATGTTAAAGACAATCATCAATCAGGAACCACGAGATTAACATGAGATTGACACAGAAAGAATCAGGGCTTAAAACAGAAGATTAAAAAATCTCGAGACAATCTGTGAAATCTCGTGGTTATGGATTTTTTTCATTTTTCATTGCTTTATCGATGAGGAAAAGAGAAGATATGAAAATCTTACGGGGAATCCCTGCATCGCCTGGCATTGCCATCGGCAAGGCGTTTCTCTTTAAGGAGGGAGAGATTCCTTATGAGAGGAAGACGCTACTTCAGGAGGAGGTTCCACTGGAATTGGAACGGTTTAAAAAGGCTGTAGAGAACGTCGCAAAGGATTTGAAAGAAATCCGAGAAGATGTTGTCAAGAAATTGGGTGAAAGTCATGCCCGTTTGATTGATGCTCACAACCTCATCTTGAAAGATGAATCCTTTTTCGAGAAGACCATTGAGAAAATCAAAAAAGAAAGAAGAGGAGCTGAGGAGGTCTTTCATGAAAATGTACAAAAGGTTCTGGATGCCTTCTCATCCATGAAAGAGAGCCCCATGAAGGAGAGGTCTCAGGATATCCGAGATGTTTCGAGACGAGTTCTTTCATTCCTCACACAGAGTAAAACTCGAAGGGCGAAAGGGATCGACCAAGAAGGGATCGTTGTTGCTGAAAACCTTTTCCCTACTCATACCGCCAGGCTTTCCTTGGAAAAGACGATGGGATTCGCTTGCGATTTTGGAGGGAAGACTTCCCACACCTCAATCCTGGCAAGGGCTATAGGAATTCCAGCTGTTGTGGGACTTGAGACAGTTTTGGAGAATACGAGGAATGGAAGTTTTCTCATTGTGGATGGAAGAAGTGGTATCGTTGTAGTGAATCCAGACGAATCCACCCTGCGACGGTATGAGAAGGAAAAGAAACGGTATAAAGAATTTCAGAAAGATCTTCTTGAATTGAAAGATCTTCCCGCAACCACATTGGATGGTAGAACCATTGATCTCTCTGTGAATATTGACTATCCAGAGGAAGTAAAGGAAGCAAAGAAGCGAGGTGCGGAAGGAGTTGGAATCTTTCGAACGGAATATCTCTTCCAGGGAGATCAACCCCCCGATGAGAAGCGTCAGATAAAGACCTATGGCTCCGTCATCCGTCAGTTTTCTGGATCGGTCATTCTCCGGACCTTTGATCTCAGGGGTGATAAACTTCCTCACCCACACGACCGATTTGTTGAAGAAAATCCTATACTGGGCTTACAATCCATCCGTTACTCCCTTATAGAGAAGGAGGTCTTCAAGACCCAGTTGCGAGCCATCTTACAAACGAGCACACTGGGGAATGTGAAACTGATGTTTCCTATGATCTCCACTCTGGAGGAATTGCTGCAGGCAAAAGAGATTCTAAAGGAAGTGAAGAAGGAGCTGCATTCCGAAGGGATACCCTTCGATGAGGAGATGGAGACGGGCATGATGATCGAGGTTCCTTCCGCTGCTTTGAATGCAGCCCACTTTGCAAGAGAGGTGTCCTTCTTCTCTATCGGAACCAACGATCTTACCCAGTATACCCTCGCAGTGGACCGGACAAATGACCGGGTCGCTTATTTATATGACCACCTCCATCCCACGGTTCTTGCCCTCATCCAGAAAGTGATCGAGGAGGGTCATGCCCGTCATATCTGGGTTGGTGTCTGTGGAGAGATGGCAGGGGACCTTCTCGCAGTTCCGATTCTATTAGGTTTAGGGATCGACGAACTCTCTACCGAGCCTCTCTCTCTTTTGGGTGTGAAACAGATCATTCGAGGTCTCTCCATGGAGGAAGCCAAAAGGATGGCTCACGAAGTCTTGAAGTTCTCCACGGCGGGGGAAGTGAGAAGGTATATGAGAGAAGAGGTGGGTAAAAGATTTCCGGATTTGGTAGAAGTACTGGTTGAACCACAGGAATGAGAAAATACAGTAGCAGTAGCAGGTGGCAGTAAAACATCCTCATCAGTTGGACTGTCTGTAAGAAGAAGTAGGACAAGCGTTTTGCTTGTCAAATAAAATATCATAGGTAGAGGCAGTATGCAGTTGCAGTCGAGTGCCACTGCTACTGCGCTCCGTCGCGTGCCGTCGCCAAAGCTTTGGAGCGTCGGTGACTTGACCAACTGCTACTGATGTAAATATGAATCCTTTGGACGAACAGGATCGGATAGAGACTCTCGATTCTGCCAAGATGCGGGACCTCCTCTACAGCCTTCCCCAGCAGGTGAAAGAGGGGATCGTCTTGGGTGAAGGGGTTGACCTCACTGTGAATCGAGAAGTGAGATCGGTCTGCCTTTCGGGTATGGGGGGATCGGCCATTGGTGGAGACCTCGTCCGTGCCGCGCTGAGAGATGAGATGCGGGTTCCCTTTTTGGTCAACCGGGAGTATTCCCTTCCCAACTTCGTCGATGAAAAGACCCTACTCTTCGTCGTAAGTTACTCGGGTGAGACTGAAGAGGCTCTCTTGGCTTATGAAGAGGGGAAGAGGCGGAAACCCCTCTTGATTGGAATTACCAGCGGCGGGAGGTTAGCAGAGGCTTTTGAAAGGGATGGGACCCCTTGGATACACCTTCCAGGAGGCTCTCCTCCCCGATGTGCCTTAGGGTATCTCACGATTCCGCTACTCATTGTCTTAGAGAGGTTCGGTCTTATAGGAGGAAAGAAGGAGGATCTTTTCGAACTGATTCAACTCCTTACCTCTCTTCGGGATCGCTTCGACCCTTCAGTCCCTGCTCGAGAGAACCTGGCAAAGGAGGTTGCCTCTCGACTTTACAACAAAATTCCTCTAATCTATGCCGATTCCAATTACTTTGAAGGAGTCGCTCACAGGTGGGAGACTCAATTAAATGAGAATGCCAAAGTCTTTGCCCATACCGACCTCTTTCCGGAGTTGAATCATAATGAGGTGATGGGATGGGATCATCTGAAAGAGATGAGTGAATACACATTTCATCCGATTGCAATTTTCCTGAAAGATTGTAATTCATCGGAGAAAACCAAACACCCTATGATTCTTACTCTGGAAATGATTCGGGAACTGGGTTTGGATCTTTTGGAGATTGAGAGTGAAGGGAAAGGGCTCCTCTCCAGAATCTTCTCCTTGGTCTATTTGGGGGACTATGTCAGTTACTATTTGGCGATTCTCCGGGGGGTAGACCCAACACCGATTCCTCGTATTTCAAAATTTAAATCTCAACTGACAGAATCTCACCACAAGGACACAAAGGTCACCAAGTGATTCGTAACCACAAGATTAGTACAGATAATTGAGGGTTAAAGGCACTCAAGAATCAGTAATCACAAGAGGACAAAAATCACAGAATTTTACCACAAAGACACAAAGGATACATGGGGGTCATATTTTATTATTCCCTAAGATCTTACCTTGCATCTTAGTGCCTTAGTGGTGAATTTTTTGGGTTTTTGACATGGGACTCAAAGTTATTATACCTACTGCGGGGAAAGGGACGAGGTTGAGGCCTCATACCAATACAACCCCAAAGGTTCTCCTCCATGTGGCTGGTAAACCGGTCTTGGGACACATCCTCGAAAGTCTATTTCAGTGTACAAAGAAAAATCCAGACTTTAAAATCGAGGAACTGATCATTGTCTATGGGTATCTCGGGGATCGGGTCATTGAATACGTAAAATCAGAATTCGAAATTCGGAGTTCGGAGTTCGGAATTCACAAAATATCTTTTATCAAGCAAGAGGTGGAGATTGGGCTGGGACATGCGGTTTATGTCTGTCGTGATCGGTTCGAAAATGAACCTGTCCTCATCCTCCTGGGCGATACCCTATTCGAAGTGGATTATTCTGAGATGATAAGAAGCACAGGCAAGGATGCCTATGGTACAGTCGGAGTCCGTGTATTAGAGGATCCGAGGCGGTTCGGAATTGTAGAGACACAGAATGGATACATCACAAAAGTTGTTGAGAAACCCAAGGAGAAAAAGAGGAGCCTTGCCCTTATTGGGCTATACTACTTCGAACATTCAAGACCTTTGTTTTTTGTTCTGGATGAACTGGTACAGAATCACGAATCACGAATCCCGCCCCTATCAGGGGCGGGACGAGTCACCAATCACCAATCACCAATGGAATGGTGGGAGGGAGAGGTTCAATTGACCGATGGGCTTCAGATGCTGGTAGATAAGGGGGAGAAGATCCGCCCCTTCGAGATTGAAGGGTGGTTCGACTGCGGGACCCCTGAGGCCTTACTGGCAACCAACCGACACTTGCTAATACGGAATGCGGAAGGCGGAGTGCGGGATGGGGAACTCCCCACTCCGAAATCCGAAATTCGCACTCGAATCATAGATTCCGAAATTATTCCCCCTGTCTTTATCCATCCCGAAGTCAAGATTGAAGGATCAAAAGTAGGTCCCTATGTCTCCATTGGCCGTGGAGTGAGCCTCAAGAATGTAGTTCTCTCAGATGTCATCGTGAATGAGCATGCAGTTCTCGAAGGGGTTCATTTGAAAGAGAGAATAGTTGGTGAGAATGAGGTGATTAAAAGTAGCAGAAAGCAGTAGCAGTAGCAGTTGAACGGGGTCTTCCACTAAACTTTCGTAATGAGTATATTGAATTGATGAAAGGGGTGTAATATGTCTGGTAGAACACTTTTGACCTCAGAATCCGTAACAGAGGGGCATCCGGATAAGATCTGCGATCAGATCTCCGATGCCGTTTTAGATAAAGTTTTAGAAGAAGATACTCAAGGTAGAGTCGCTTGTGAAACCCTGACAACCCGGGGGCTTGTCATGGTGGCAGGAGAGATTACGACCACCTGCTATGTGGATGTGCCAGAGATTGTTCGGATAATTGTCCGAGAGGTGGGATACAATGACCCCTCCTACGGGTTTGATTACGAGAGTTGTGCCATCGTCACCTCGATCCAGGAGCAATCCCCGGACATCGGTCAAGGGGTGGATACTGGTGGGGCAGGGGATCAAGGGATGATGTTCGGCTATGCGACGAATGAGACGGAGGAGTTGATGCCCCTCCCCATCGTCCTTGCCCATAAACTGGTACGGCGCCTCGCCGAGTTGAGAAAGACCGGGATTCTCGACTATCTCCGACCGGATGGGAAGTCTCAAGTGACAGTAGAATATTTGGATGGAAGACCGGAAAGGGTGGATACCGTCATCCTTGCCGCTCAACATGATCCGGATGTAGATACTGAACAGATGAAGGAAGATCTTCAGGAGAAAGTGATTCATTCGGTGATCCCCGAGGATCTCTTAGAAGGCAAGACAAAATTTTATATCAACCCTACAGGACGCTTTGTCATTGGCGGTCCTCAAGCGGATACCGGGGTGACAGGACGAAAGATAATGGTGGACACTTACGGTGGGTTAGACCGACATGGCGGAGGAAGTTTCTCCGGGAAGGACCCTTCAAAGGTGGATCGATCCGCCTCCTATATGGCACGCTATATCGCTAAGAATATTGTGGCAGCGAGTTTCGCGAAGAAGTGCAGTCTTCAGCTTTCTTATGCCATAGGTCTGGAAGAGCCCATTTCCCTCTCCATCAATACTTTCGGAACCGGAACGGTATCCGAAGAAGATTTGATCAAAGCCGTAAAAAAGGTTTTTGCTCTTACGCCTAAGGGGATCATCCAGAAACTCAACCTTCTGCGTCCCATCTACCGAAAAACCGCCTGTTACGGTCATTTTGGCAGGAAGGAGGAGGAGTTTACCTGGGAGAAGACGGATATGGTTGAAGAATTGAGAAAAGAAATAGACTTTAGACCATAGACTATGGACTAAAGATAAAAGAATAAAAGAATATAGGAGGGAAAAATGGCAAGGGATTATACGAAAATAAAAGCTTGGCAATTTGCGGATCAGCTTGCAATGGAGATTTATAAATCGACAAAGGATTTTCCAAAAAGTGAGATTTTTGGACTCACATCGCAGATGAGAAGATCCGCCGTCTCTGTTCCTGCAAATATTGTTGAAGGTTCAGCCAGAAGACACCAGAAAGAATATGTCCATTTTCTTTATATTGCTATGGGTTCCTTGGCTGAATTGAGCTACTACATTCGTTTCTCAAAAGAAATTGGATACTTGAAGAAAAATCAGTATGGAATATTGGACTCACAATATCAGCAAACGGTGAAAACACTTCGTGGTTTGATTAACTACATTGAAGCTTCAAGTAAGTCCAAAGTCTAAAGTCTATAGTCTAATGTCTAAAGTTAGGAGGTACCATGAAATTTCATGTCAAAAATGAAAAATTGTCGGAGAAGGGATGGACAAAGATTGACTGGGCAGATTCCAAGATGGACGTTCTTCAGTCCATCCGGGAAAGGTATGAGAAAGAGAAACCCCTTGAAGGAATTCGTGTCGCTGCCTGTCTTCATGTAACGACGGAGACGGGAAACCTGGTGAGAACGCTGAAGGCGGGAGGGGCAGAGGTATCCTTGTGTGCAAGCAACCCTCTTTCTACCCAGGATGATGTAGCCGCCGCCCTTGTCAAGTTTTGCAATACTCCTGTCTTTGCCATCAAAGGGGAGGATGACAAGACCTATTATGACCATATCAACTCCATT
>JADFOU010000002.1:19412-34277 GCA_022562655.1 candidate division TA06 bacterium | reverse complement strand
CTCCACCCCCACCCCCTGCTCCTCCGCCCAAAGAGCCACCTCCGGCTCCAACTACCAGCACCTCGACGTTACCAGGACCGTTCGGTGCAAAGGTTCCAGAACTTGTGAAGGTATGCACTGTAAAATCACCACTTGTCGTCTTAACTCCGCCTGTCGCAGAGAAGGGATCTGTTATGATAAGCGGCCCAACAAGTGTCTGTCCTCCTGTCCTTCCAGATAACAAAGCATATTGAGTATGATCGTCATCGGCAAGACCGGCCAACGCTCCGTGATTTGTTACTCCCTCACTGTCCGTAGTCCAACTCAGAATTCCAGACCCATCTGTTGAGAGCACCTGTCCGCTAGTCCCATCTGAGGGTGGAAGCGTCCAAATAAGATCAGCAGGCACCGAGTCTGGGGCTTTGAATCCAATGTAGTTAGCGGCGGGGAACAGTTCTCCAAATCTCAGTTCTCCAGTTTCTCCTGGGATACTTAGACTAAGCCTATGTAACAGTATAAACGGGGAGATATTTGTAACACTAGCACCTAGAAATGAAATGTTTCCATGGAGACTCGTAGATGACCCTGCTCCAGCCGAGCCAATCTGAACATCTGTGTTGGGTTGATTAATATTGGTAGGCCCAATACGTAAGAGTCCCCCCTCTTTGATGTTCCAGAAACCACCACCAGTGAGTGGATCAACCCTTAGTTGGCTATTCCCAGCCGCATCTCTTATGTCGAGCTTAGAGTCTCCTACAGAAAGAATTGTATGAACGGAATACGCAGTAGAGGGGACTGAAAAGATGAGTAGTAGTGTAAGTAAAAAGCGTTTCATGCTATTTCTCCTATGGGCAGGCGCCGTCTATCACAAGCACATCAATCATGATTTCGGTTGCATCGCTCAGGCGCGCTATGAGGGCGCAGTCAGTCGCCCCGCCGCCTGTACGATTCGTGGATTCATCTGTATAGAGTCGAACCTCATTTGTACTCCCGTTCGCAATTGTAGAGGCTTGTGCGGTCATTGAGTAAGCACGAGTGAACCACGCATCCCTGGGGCGAGCTGCTCCAGTTGAGCCAACGTCATAGGTATTATCTACGAATGCCGTAAAATGGCCTGATGAATCCATTATCCATCTGTCTGTTACCGACGCGTCCCCATCTACTGTTGTACTGAAGACCAACCTTCCTGGCATATCACCAAATCCGGGAGTGCCATCAACGAGCGCCGATATCATCGCTGCATTTGTGAAGTTTGTACCATCGGAGCCGCTGAAGACCAAACGACCAAGAACATTTCCATCAATGACGAGGTCATGAGTGCCTATCGTATTATTCCTTGAACGGGAAAGAAAAAGTTTGCCTCCTTCTGTATTAGCTGTACTGAACATCGAGATAGAAAGTGCAGCAGAACTATTTGGTGTTCCTGGAGCAGATCCAGATACTTGAACAGCAGGAGCGAAGGATGTTCCACCAATCCTTTGATCTAGATTTGCATTATGCTGAAAGAAAACTTTCCCGCCTGGGAAAATGCCTACGGAATCTCCTATAAATGCAAAGTCACGAGCTACCCCGGTTCCACCTGCTTCGCTACCAAAAGTAACCAGATCTGAGTTATTTTTGAGCCCTATGGAAAGGAATTCAAAGTTGCTTCCACCATCAGTTGTATTAAAAATACGGAATTCTTGCGCACTTACTCCGGTCTTTAGGGCAAGTATGTTAACAGCTTCTTCTATTAACGCAGTCCCAAATTCAAAATTGACTCCATCTGCATTTACTTCAAATATGTTTGTACCATTTATAAAGAATTGCAGAAGATCACTCGCACCACTTCCTCTTATGTAAGTAGTGGCACCACCCCACCGTAATTGAAAATTATCAGTTAGCTGAATATGTGCATTAGGTAGAGATAGTTCAGAACCAGCCCCTAAAATAATATCCAGTCCACCAGATGAGGTAATATCAAAGCTGTTTGTATCGAGATCACCACCGAGTTGAGGTGTGAGATCCTCGACAATGTTATCCAAGCCACCTGCCGGAAGCGCCCATGAGAGAATGCCTGACCCATCATTGGTGAAGACGGTACTCGCGCCACCCTGCGCCGTAGGTAGGGTGTAGGTGATGTCACCTGACTGATCTCCACCCTGGAAAAAGGTGTGGAAGGAGGGGGATGCACCTCCCTCAATGATGCCAAGGATCGCATCGATATTAAGATCCGCAGTGAAGGTATTTGGTATATCTAGGAGAGGAACATTTGCAGAGAGATCACTATCCTGAACTTCGATAGCACCGACCACGACGGTCTGAGCATGAGCGAAAGATGAGAATCCGAGGAGCAGGGAAAGAAGAATGCCAAGATATTTTTTCATCTCTTAACTCCTTGCTGAGATCTTAACGGTGACTGTTGGCGCTGTTCCGCCTGTCAGGGTAACAAGACTTCCCCTCAAAAAATGGACTGATCGATTGATGACATGCCTCATCTCACGAGTAGTTGTATTCGAGGTATCCATGAGGAAAAACTCGACATCATCAAGTGAACCCTCCAATTCCAAAACTACTACTGACGGAGCTCCAGTAACTATAACTGTGTAGGTATATCTTGGCTCAAGATTTGATAACTGCCCAGATGGACAAAACCCTGTTGAGGTTACGGCTGCACATGAAGTGAATTCAAGAAGGCCGTTGATTGCGCCCCATGCCGGGACAGCCAGCAAAAGGATCAATGCTAAAACTGCAAGTTTCTTTTTCATTTTCGCCCCCACATAATTCTGAGCCACAACGTATCATGACCCTTGAGTATCCTCATAAATTCGCTGAAACCTTTTCTTGAAGAGGCAACCCCTGGCTTCCCCCAGAGAGGCTCGAACTGCTCCCCAACCAGGATGCAGCCCTTTGTATTGTATTCCAGATTCCCACGATGGAAGAGAATGTCGGTACGATTCGGCACATTCGTAATCAGGAACGTCTCACCAAATTTGGGGGAGATGTGCCGCTTGCAAAGATAGTCGTGGGCAGGGATACACGAAACGTCCTCCTCGTTAAATATCCACTCTGGCTCCAGTGTTAGAGCAAAGGGGATACTATCTTCCAGGAGGACGCCGAATGTTCCGTGTTCACCCTCAGCGACTCGAATGAGATCAAGTGTTTTCACACTCTCTAGGAGCTGCCTCCTCCTTTTGCCTTGGTAGCCCTGTTGATTCCACCACTCGTCGTTGGGTTTCCAGACTTTGATCCACCGTATGCAGGTCCTGGCACCGTCGGAGTCTCTCCACCAGAGCGACCCTGCTTATGGTTATTCATTTCTCCCTTCGTCGATCCCTTTTCCCCGAGATCAACATGATTACTTCCACCCATCTTTTCTCTGTGTACTGCCATTTTATCCTCCCTTTCAGGTTAGGTACTTCTGGTCAAATAATAATCTTCTATAGGGTCTCACAACTTAGGTCGAATTTCAACCTCATTCTTGGAGTGCCTCAAGTCCGGCTTCTTCCCTGATTCTCTTCTCGATGTACCAAGGAGGAGCTCCACTGTCCCGAAGGTACTCTGCCAGGGCATCTGTTGACCTCTTTTGCAACTGCTTCTTACGCCGCTTAGGGATGAGTGTGATTGCAGAAGCAAGAGCATCTACGAGATCCTTCTTGAAGGTCATGGGGAAGCCTTTCAATTCTTCCTTCAACTCATATTGATCCGGCTGGAGGAAGAGACGACCATCTGCAATGATTGGTTGAAGCGACGTTCTGATTCTGAAATCTTTATCTACCTTGGTTGATTGGGTTACTTCTGTGAGTGGGAGACGCTGCCCCTTCAGTGCTGAGGCTGCATCGCGGACTAGATCTGCGAAGAGGGACTGCATTGCATTTGCCTCGATCCCGAAGCGGCGTGGCTTGAACTGATCGACCACTTCGATGATCTTATCCCTGAGCTTATTCGTTGCTATGCGATCTGCCCAGGCGAAGAGGACGAAGATCCGGGAGAGGTCATCAACGGCGAGGAGGATGATTGCGGAGCGAGCCCGAGTCCCTTTTATCTTTGTCTTTGAGGAGGCGGGATCGCAGAACCCATACCTCTCAGTGAGGTCTTCAAGAGCTGTCTTTGCCAACTTTCTCCCCGAAAAGAGACTCAAAAAGTTCTGAATCCAGCTCACTTGAGCCTTCTTGGTCTATGATAGCCATTCCGCAGATAGGTCTATAACTGAGAAGCGATGACAATCCTTCTCCCGATAAAATTTGGATCATATCCCCCAAAAATTTTATTTTTCCACATAAAAAGCAGACAGTGCTATCCTCATACCGACCATGAAGGATCCAGACATTACACCACTTACCATCAAACTCCTTCTTCTGCTCTTCTGTGAAGGTCATATCCTCAACAACTTATCGGCTGCCTTCTTTGCGTCTTTCTTAGTCTTTGCAATAATCAACTTCTCGCCTCTCTCTGTAAAAGACGAGATTACAAAACCGTTTGAGGCCGTTCTGATTGTCACAGAGCTGCTGCTCTCCTTTACAGCACGTACCTTACTCGAAGATCTCTTTTTCGTCGCCATCTCATTCCTCCTAAGTCGCTTTCATTCTTAAGTATCGATCCCTTGAAGTGAGCTTCTCCATCACCTCAGGTGTCAACTTCTGACCCCTTAAAGATTCGTCTGGAACCTCGATCTTGTCTGCTTTGATTTTCTCAACAAGGAGATAGTCCCTCTCATCCTCTGAGAATACCACCATAGAGTCTGAAATTTCAAACTCCCGCAGCTCCTCTGGGTCGAAGTCGGTCAATTCTGGATCTGATGCAGAGTTCATGTAGAGGAGTGGGAACAGGACACCAAACTCCTTCTGTAACCGCTTGATTGTTTCTTTTCCGAAGAGATCAGGGAGAATCGGTTCACCATTCTCAACGATTGACCGGATCAAATGCGAAACCGTAGGGTCATTATCCATAACGTAACTATAGAGGTCGAAGACTGCCCAGCGGGTGCCGATCATGAACTCAAGGGAGAAGTCAGGATGGTCAAAAAGTGCGCGAGAGGCGATGTGCCACTCGATTGCGGTCTGCATGACAATGACGGAGTTGGCTGCTTCGAGGGAAATGAGGTCATCCTTGATTATTGCATCGACGTGGGCTCCGGTGATAACCCCACCAACCCCTTTCACCTGAATCGTTGGATCCGAGTAGTCATTTATGCGGGGGAGGAGCATCGCTTGCTCGTTCCACTTCTTGGATTGGCGACGGGGGTTCTCCCAGCAGCAATGCGGCCACAACGCCCTGAGGTATTTCGACCCTTCGAAGCGACTTTCAATCCAACGGAGGTGATTCGAGGCGCGTTGCTCTGACTCGCAGGCGAGGAGGATCCGGGTATCGGTTCCGTCCTTGCCTGGGAAGTAGATATTCTTCTCTGGACTCTGAATCAGGAGGTGGATCGGGAGGCACTGAGATGCGATGGTTGTCTTGTAGTGGTCTCTGGGGAGCAGCAGGAGTTTCCTGTGAGGAGGGACTTTGGAGAACCAGTCGCAGATGGGCTTATGCAGGGCGGGGGTGAGCCGATCTCGACCCATGAAACTCTTGCTGAAGAAGTATAGACTTTGTTCAGCTCGGTCTTTAAACTGCTGAATGAATTCTCCACCAACCCCGTCTGTTCCTGCTTGACGGACGCGGCCTGTTTTCTGGTCAACGATGATCTCTTCAGTTTCGAAGATATTCTCCTCACCCTCTGCGAGTGGAGAGTCGAGATTTTCAACGAATGAGTCAACGTCGAGATCACTCAAGGATACCCCTCGAAAGTATACTCGTCACAGAACTCATCAATCGTCTTCACTTTGATTCTCTCTTCATCCAGGTCATCCTTGTCTGGGGAGGGGGTTACATCGATGGCAGCCTTCTTACCCGAATCTTCTTCGAAAGCTGCAAACATCTCTCGGAGCTCCTGGGTTTCGAAGCGAATCGTCTTGGTCTCATCTATGCTGACCTCGTGCTTCTTTGAGACTGAGTAGGCGAGGAGCTCCTTCGCTGCGGAGAGTTGATCCTTTGGATCATCCCCGTAGTCCCGGATCTCTACGATCTTCTCAACAGAGGGAAGAGCCTCACCTGAGATCTTATCGAGGAGATTCCCCTGCATCGAATCGGAGATCTCTTCCTGCTTCTTTCTAACAAGGGCTTTGAAGAGGGGAGAACCTTTAATGATGGAAATGCGGTTGGGAGAGATCTTCAGGATACTAGCAATATCAGAAGGCTTCTGACCAATCGCAACCATGTAGGCCATGAGGTTGTGCCGTTCATTCAGTTGTTCTGGGGGTCCGCCCATCTTCTGCTCCTATAACTATGGAAGCGATGTAACGATTCTTATCACGCCTTTGTAAAAGATATTCAGTAGCTCTTCTGCTTTTCTCTGTGCATCGACCCTGGTTATGAGACGTGCGCTCTTCTCATCACTGCTGGTATAGGAGAGGAGTCCGTGATCTCCCATTTCTAAGGAGGCTTCATACTCTGTATGCCAGAAAACAACCCTGAGAAAGAATTTGCAGTTTTCAACACTCCCTTTCCCCACTTTAAATTTAATCGGAAAAGGTAGATAAGCCGAGCAGATCTGGCCAGGGGTTTTTCTTCCTTCCTCTTTCGTCCCCCATTTCCAATCCCATTTGAGACCGTCCTCTTTGCTCCCAAGACGATCACAGCCCTTCCCTCTTTGGCTTGACTTTGTATCGTCGAAAAGAAATTTAACCTTAGCGTTTTTCATCTGCTCCTTTCCGTCTCCCCGAGGAGAGACCCCCCTAGGCTCATCGGGTAGCCGAAGGGGGCTGTGAGGTTTCATTCCTCCCTTTGAGGGGAGGGTGGGGAGGGAAACTCCTTTTGTGAAAAAGTCTACCTCCGCGCAGGGATAATTGTCAAGAGGCTGAGCAAGCTGAGCAAAGCTGAAAAATTTTAGTGCGTGTAAATCGGGGAGCCTTCTGGCGCATTACGAGTCTCGCGTGGGGGGTTGACCCACTTCGCAAGGCAAAAAAATTCCCCCCCTGCCCTAAGACAAGAGGGGATCGATACTTGGTACGCTATGCTGTGGCGGCCTGCTGTCGGATCATGACCGAGCCTGCCCTGTATTCCAGGACCTCGACCAATCCGGTCCCGCACTGTAGGCAAGCGGGAAATGTCTTGACCTCACCTTGCCACTTGGCCTGTCCTGTGTAGCATACTGGACAGCGATATAATCTAAGTTTTCTCATGATATCCCTCCGGTTGAGCTGGGGCTGGGCCTAGCACCCGAAAACCCCAGCGATTTCAGCGGCTTATGCGGCTTTCTTGTCAGGTGGCCGAGTGCCAACGAACGTCACGTTCGCCGATACCTGCACCTTGCGCTTGCCGAGAAAGGCTTTTCCCGTTACGAGATAACCCAGGGACCCAGACTTGTTGGTCCTGAAGTCACCACGGAGGATACTCTCCCCCAGATTCAATTCGATGAAATCCTCATGATCTTGCTTGATGTCAGCTACCAGTACAGGGTTAAACGGTGACTTGTAATCTTTTTTCGTTGCCATGATTTTTTCTCCGTTCATGCGCTGCCAATCGCAACGTGACCAAATCCTAACACATCGCCGAATGCTTGTCAAGTTTTTTCGTAAGCCGTTGATTTTGCTCACCTTTTCGTCTCATCCTTGAATCAATAGCTGATCTCTTTTACTGTAAAATAACGGTCACAGCCTCCGAGTCCGAAGAAATTTCGCATGGTTTCGATTACCTTCCACGCAATTACGCCAATTAAGCCTTCTGAATTGCAGATTACCTGGGGCTTATGTTCGTTACACCTAAGATACTGATTCTAAAGGGGAAAACTGCTACGTTCGTTAAGTGTTCGTTAATCGAATCGAGCACAACCCCTTGATTATGCTGAAGAAAGTTGCTACGTTCGTTACCACTACGTTCGTTAAGAGGGGAGAGGGGGGCGGGGGTCTGGTAGGTATTATATATATATTATTTATTTACTTACTACTCTACTACTCTCCCCTCCCCCTCCCCCACCCAACGAACACATCTTTAACGAATACAGCTTCTTTCCTGAGCAGAATCAACGACTTACATGATCTACTAAATGTTAAGGCCAACGAATGTAGCTACTTTCATCAAGAGAATCAATAACTTAACCCGAACGAACATACGATTTAGCACAGCATGATCGAACGATCACAGCTTAAATCCTCAAATTTATCAATGTTTTCAATGTCGTTTTTTCCTTGACTTCCCATTTCTATGAGCGTAAAATTCCAAGGAATCCAAAATTTCATCATTAACCGGAGGATATGACCATGAGCAGGATAACAACGAAATTGGATCTGTTGGCAGTCATCGATGATACCAAGATACTCAAGGATGCACTAACCAACAACGACTTTAACCTTGCCAGGCAAATCCTTAACAGAATAGCTGTCACATCAACAGGGCTCGCAGCACAAACTATGTCAGAGCTGAGCACAGGATGGAGGACACCGAAACGATGAAGAACCTTTGCTTGAAGACCAGACCGAGAAACAATCCATACGAGACATGGGTGGCGGGGAGCTGGACTTGGCTCGTCCTTAAGAAGTATCAAGCTGACGATAGAAAGGCAGGGGCTAGGTGGTTCTGCTTCGTTACTTCGCCATTCTGCCCTGACGGTGAGCTTGGCGACTGCTACGCTGCTGATATCATGGGAGAGGCAGTCAGGATCGTAAAGGAGGTGGCAGCATGAAGAATATACCAGAATGCACAGAAATTGATATAGGAGATGGTGAGGTTATACAAAACTGCAATGATTGCGGCGCGTATGCTCCAACAGTCGACGATATAGAGCATCACAAAAGCTGCTCTCCGTGCAACTATGAGAATAACACAGGGGAGGTGGCAGCGTGAGCAGAACAATACAAGAATTGGAACAGGAAGCGATGGCTGTTCAGGATGCCTGCAACCTCTCAGGCGTGGTTCATTCCTTCTCTAGGGTCATAAGAGACCTTAGGGAGAATGGGGTTGTTGATACCGACGAGATAGCTGTTCACAACATATCGGTGCTGTTTGCAAGTAAGATCGCATCCCTCACCCACCTTGAGCAGCTTGAAGACTCAGCATTCAGGGAGGTACTGAGAGCTCAGGAATCGAGAGTGCCGGAATCCCTTGGCATGAAAGGAGGAGCACAATGAGAAAGCTGACCATGCAAGAGACCTTTAACAAGATCCGGGACCACTTGCTAAAGCAAAACTATAAGTCTAAAGCGGTATTTCAGGATAGTGTTCTATGCGCCTTTCGAGATGGCAACGGGAGGTCATGTGCAATCGGGTGCCTCATCCCTGACAAGAAATATAGACCTGAATTGGAGTACTCAGTCGTGCATGACCGTAAAATCATGGATATCCTCGAAACTGTCATTGAGATGGGCAAGAGTCTCACTGCAATCAATTTCCTTGAAGATTGCCAAGATATCCACGACAAACACGACCCATGCGATTGGCAGGACGAATTGGGTAATGTTGCCCTAGCATACAACCTAGCGCCATAAATAGGAGGGTCAGGAATGAACAAACAACGCAGAAAAGATCTCTTAGCAGTCCTAAAGGCTGTAGCTCAGGCATCTGAGGATCTCGACCAGATCACCTCTGAAGAACAGGAGGCTTATGACAATCTGCCGGATGGTATCCAAGCCGGAGCCAAAGGCGAAGCCTTGCAAGAAAACATCGATCTACTAGAACAAGCCGTTGGGGAGTTGAGTGATATCGATTCAACACTCGGAGAACTCACATAACAAGGAGAAGCATCATGAGCAACATAGTAGCTATGTGGATTGGGTTTATAATTGTATTTTTAATACTCTGGTCAACGGAGAATATGCTATGAGATATGTCATCCAGCACCACACGATGTTCGAGGGGTGGGTCGTAACCGGCTCATGCCAGAATAAGGACGGGGAGACAGAGGTAATGACCTTCCCCTCCAAGGAAGAGGCAGAAGAGGATATGAGAGAGTGCCTCATTCGAGAAGAGTATCCCTACTCCAAAGAGGAGTTTAGGATTGTCCCCTTCCTCTCAGATGTCAAGCTCTCTAAGGATCTAAAGGGTTCAATTGATGTTGCTCCTGAGTTCCACGATCAGGCAGAGGAGGGGCAGGGATGAGAGTCAAGACGAACCTAATGGAATATGATGTCCTGCTTGGAGATGATGGCACCCTTGATACAGTCATCGTAATTGATGGGGAGCAGGAGATTCGGTTCTCACAGGAATATGCCTCCACATTCAGGCAAGAGGATGGCAGCTTTACGGAGAGCAGCTTCAGGGAGTTGGCAGAGGAAGCTGTTGACATTTACGAGGAAGACAAAGCGATGGAGGAGGCATAGAGATGGAGAAAGAAAAGACCATAAAAGAATTTTCATATTTGGGCTACACCATGCGCCCCCACATGAGGGCTTGCCTAGACCGTTACATCGAGACTGGTCTGCTCCCAGGCCACTTTCTTAAAGCTGTAATCTGCAACGACCTCTTCGATGCAGTAGGCAGGGCAGACATGGACAATCTTAAGAATCTCTCTGCCTTCATCACCTACCTCTACAATGAGGCTCCCAGTGAGTGCTGGGGATCGAAAGAGGCGATGTTCAAGTGGTCGGAGAGGAAGAAGAGGGAGGAGGCGAAGGCATGAGAAGCAAGGCTATAGAACTGATACAAAAGCTCAGGAAGGCAGAAGAGAAGGGCGCAAAACTTCTTGAAGAGTTGGAACGCTCTCTTGCTATCGAGGAGCTGTGGCCTGACGCATTCAAGCATGGCAGCGTCAAGAGCCACCTTGAGTGGAACAATCAGGATGTAATGTTGGTCATTAGAAACTCAGAGGAAACGAGATCCTTTCATGTGAAAGATGTTCCGTTCATCCTCGTAGAGTCTATGATAAAGCAAAGGATAGAGAAGGAACCGACTGAAGGCAGGAAGGCATTTTGGAGACGGCTCCTCAGGGGGCTTAAAGCAAAGGAGAAAAAATCATGATGAAACTTTATAAGGACTTAGCAGGAGAAATACGGAAAGGGCGCTCAAAGATAGGCGACTTCAAAGCAAAGAAGTGGGCGAACAATACATACTTGGTATCACATCCCTACTCTCATCCCTCAGTGATGGATCCATTCATGGCAGTTCATCTCCATGATACTGACGTTGTGAGGGTCTTCGGCGACAAAATACAGCTCTTCACCGGAGGTTGGAAGACCGTCACCACGAAGGAGCGGATCAACCGAGTGCTATTCCAATCCGAGCTTGACTACTATGTCTGCCAAGAGAAGTCGCTCTGGTATGTTCAGAGAGCTCGCAATGACAGGCATCTCAGATATCCCTTCGCCGAGGGGATCACGATCCATGAGGACGGTCACATCACCGGAGCTGCCCCTGCCTCAGCCTCAAAGAAGAATGAGAAGTTGCTCAAGAAGATTAAGAAATACGCCGAGGGTTACGTTGTCGCTTTGAAAGCGGGGAAGATCCCTCTCCCTTCAGGAGGTGACTGCTGGGGCTGCTACATGGCAGACAAGAATGGCAAGCCTGCCTTCGGGAACGATCACTTCATAGAGCATCTTGAGGAGGGTTACTTTGTTCCCTCCCTCCTCATGAATGCCTTCAAGGATAGGGGTTGTGGCTCTCTCTATTTCCAACTGGCTACAGAGGCAATGAGGGGGAAGCCACCAGACAAGGAAAGATTTGGAGGACTCCTCTATGAGACAGCAGAGCGATCAATCAGGCGATTCCTCAAGAAGGGGCTGGGGCTGCCGTCATGAGCGATGGATACGATAGGTTCCTAGACAGGGAGATCAATAAGCATAACGCTGAGAGAGTCCCTTGCTGCCCCTACTGTGGGTCAGAGTATTACAAGGAGTTTGGACCCTGCGGTGAGTGTAAGAAGGACATAATTGAGAGAATTGAGGGGGTAGAGTGATGAACGACGAATACAAAATCATAGAATACAGAGGCTTCAAGATTAAGATCTACCAAGATGAGGATGCGCTCGATCCCAGGGAGCAATTTGATCCTTTCGGGGAGATGGTCTGCTTCCATCCCAATTACAGCCTAGGAGATAAGCATGACTTTTCAGGCTCAGAAGATCTGATGGAGTTTCTCAAAGAGGAGAAGGCAATCTACCTGCCCCTCTACCTCTACGATCACAGCGGCATTTCGATGAGCACCTCACGAGGCTACCCATTCAACTGCCCTTGGGATAGCGGCCAAGTCGGTGTCATCTACGTTACAAGGAATGATGCTCGTAAGGAATATCCCAAAGGGAACTATAAGGATAAGGTTCTCACTGTCATGGAGGGGGAAGTCGAGACATACAACTCCTACATCAGCGGGGATGTCTTCGGATGGGTGATTGAGGATCGTAACGGAGAGGATTTAGATTCCTGTTGGGGATACTACGGACACAAGGAAATGAACTTCATGATCGATACGGCGAAGGCAGAGGTGGATTCGAGAATTGAGATGTTGCAGAAAGCGCACACCGACAAGTTGAAGGTACAGATTACGAATCGGGTTCCCCTCCGTCTCAGAGAGATGGCTCCTGTCTTCGAGGGGGCATCTTGACTAGGGAGCAGGTCGTCTCACTCATAATGTGGTGCCTCATCGTTGGGGTGCTGCTCATTGTTAAACTGTTTGGATAAAGGAGGACTGACATGAAATGGAAAGAGTTCCTATCCCTCAAAAAGAGATCGATAACAGAGCTTGAGTGGAGAGACGCAGAGCAGGATGCAAAGCGCTGGCCCTCATGTTACATAGGTGAGAACAAGGAGCGCTTGAGAAGGCTGGGCATTATCAAGTTGGGCGTTATTGAGTCCGCTTGTGGTCCCAATGATACCAAACTTTTCGGGCTTGGCCTGGACTTCAATGACATGATACAGGAAAGAGATCTTGCATCCGCAAGAGAAACAGCAAAGAAAATTGATAGGCGTATAAAGAGGCTTGAGGCTAAGCAGGAGAAGGAGAAAAAATGAGAAAATTAAAATCAGAACCGGCTCGTAGAAAGGAAGCTCTCTCGGAGAGGATTGGAAAGATCATCAGGAAAAGACTCGGAAGTAGTATTCTCGTAAAGCAGCTTGAAGAGTTGATTGAGGGGTCGGCTGATACTTCTACAAGGCGGGAGATAGAGACACAAATCAAGAATATGAAGGCGTCACTTGAGGACGATAAATTTGAGATTAAGCAGCTCAGGGGGATCCTAAAAAAGATCCTCGTTCGAGAAGGCATAAAAAAGGAAGGCTCAGAAGCTGTTGAAATTGCAGAGGAAATTTTCTCTTGACAATCTCAGCATGATGAGCTAAACTCCACAAATCGGGAAAGGAGAAAAACGATGAGAATAAAACAAATCCAACTTCGAGAACTAGCAGAATACCGCAGGGGTATCGCTGAATCTAAGCGCAGCCTCCGCCACCTTGAGGATCAGCTCAAGGAAAGAGAGGCCGCAGTTATCGACGCCCTCGGTCTCAAAGCAAAGGTTGAGAGGGGGGCAATTACCCCAGCAATCGATGTGAAGAGCAGGGTTGCGCCGAAGTGGAAAGAGGAATTTGCAGAGAGACTTGGCCCCAGAGCAGTTCAGAAAGTCATTGAAGATACTGAACCGTCTTTGACGAATAAGCTCATCCTCATTATGGATGGGGAGGAGGTCTGAGATGCCAGAATGTAACTGCGAAGAAATGGCAGAAGAGGATGATCGCAACTGGACTTGTCCGTTACATGGGAGAATGTGGTTTAACAATCTTACAGGAGAGATTGAGAAAGACGAGGATGAAAGTCCCGCATAGGGCGGGAAAGCCGAGCCAGGGCATTGTACGGGCTACAACGAAAAGGAGAACAGAATGAGCAATCTAATGGAAGCAAGCAGAGAATGGGCAACAAGGAAGGATGACGAGAGGTTTCTATCTCTCGAAGATCTCGCAGCCTCAGTGAAGAGCAGGAAAGAAGAGTGCTGGACTGCAAACCCACTGACCAAAGACTTAAGGATTGAGGTCATGGAGAATGACGACATCTCAGTCAACGTATACGATCCGGCTCAGGGTGAGCGACGGAATGTAATCCCAACGAATTGGGGCTTCGGCCAACTCTGCCAATATGCCAAGGCTCCCGCCTCTTATATGAGGCAGCTCCCCGCAACTCTCGCAGGGATCAATCTCCAACATGGATTTGAGAATGACAGTCTCCGTGATGATGTCCTGATCCTGGGTCAGACGAACGGGAATAACATCCTCCGCTCGATGACCTCAACCTCCTACGGGAGGATCTGGGATATCGAAGTTGTCAACGCTGTTCAGAGGGCGAATGAGGATGACCGCTGGAAGGTTCCATCAGCCAGCTATTCATCAAGCCGCCCGAAGAGAGCGACAACCCTCTATGCGTCGGATCGAGATGTTTTCATTTTCTTGGTGGATCCACAGAACCCCATCGAAGTCAAGGGAGAGACTCTCTTCCGAGGCTTTTTCGCATGGAACAGCGAGGTAGGGAGTGCCACCTTTGGGCTTACGACGTTCCTCTACCGCTTCATCTGTGACAATCGGATAGTCTGGGGTGCCACCGAGGTGAAAGAGCTTAAGATCAGGCATACAGGGGGCGCACCTGACCGATTTCGCTACGAGGGGATGAGGTATCTCCAAAGGTATGCAGAGGAGTCAACTCAGAAGACGGTTGAGCAGATTAAGAAGGCTGATGCCTTTGAGATACCGAATGCAGCAAAGAAAGACGGCGTAGAGGAGTGGCTCAAGGCCAGAGGCTTCACCTCGGCCACAGCGAAGAATGCTACGGCAGCCGCAAGAGCAGAGGAGGGCGAAGCCCGCTCCCTCTGGGATATAGTCAATGGAATCACGGCTCACGCAAGAACGATCCCCCACACTGACACGAGGATCCAGCTTGAGAAACAGGCCGGGAATCTGTT
>JADFOU010000002.1:13475-19385 GCA_022562655.1 candidate division TA06 bacterium | reverse complement strand
AGATTTCTCCAACTGGTGTAGAGAATGTTGAGGGGCATAAAGACGACAACGACATGATGAAGATAGGGACAGCAAGAATCGTAGACGTGGGGCCTCCCTCGAAGCGAGCCTACGTCATATACCCATTGGTGATGGAATGATGAAGCTACTAAATCGTATCAGGCACAGCCTATTCCACCACCGCTGGGTCTTCAGCAAGTACGCAGGGATCGACAGTCGGGGCTACTACATCTGGACTGAGCACTGCGCCAAGTGCGACGAGCTGGGGCTCAGGAAAGATCCGATTGTATACGTCGTGCCGATTGAGAGGACAGAGTAAGGAATGACTAATTGGGATCCTCCAGGGAAGCCCCTGATCCGCAAGGCCGGGGGGCTCCTTTCTCATGAGGTGTTCTCCCTTCCCTGGGGGCTCTAATTTCACAGAGGTGAGTTAATGTGTCCTGGGGGCTTGCTGGATACAAAGAAGAAGGCAAAGTGAGTTATTTACTTAATGGCTCATCTGTTACACCGCCCAGGACACTTTTTAACAAGAAGGAGGTGAAGATGAAACGACCAAAGTTCCCGAAGGGGACGCAGCCAACCTATTACTCGACCAGGAATATGAGGAGTGACCTTCTCAGTCGAATGAGAATTACCGCTGCATTGATTGACTCAACGATTGAGATCATTCTCAATGAGGCAATAGAGATTGGAATCAAGGAGATTGAGAAGAGGATTAAAGAGATGGGGAGGTTGAAAAATGTCAGAGGAAAATAGGAAGAATGGAAAGCCAGAGAAAGAGACAATGACACCGGATGAGGTCGAAACTATGCTCGTAGGCGGGTTCGATAAGTTCCTTGGCTTCGTTAGTAAGGAATTCGGGATGCAATCTACCCTCAAGGATGGTGGTAAGCCTACAGAGGCATACCTTGCCACTATACTTCAGGGCATTACCCAGCTCCTGGGATCTAACCGATACATCATCATGAGCAATAGGGCAAGAGATGACAGAATCAACGCAAAACTTGATTCCATCTTCGGGTTGATGGAGGGCGAAGAAGTTCCCCACCCAGGAAATTACATGGATCGGGAGGGGAAGGCATGAGTACGATCTTTGCGACTTGCAAAGTCTGCCTGAAAACAGGCGAGCTGAATCCTGAGCACATGGTTCATCAAGGCTGCCTTGATCTTGTGATTGAGGAGCTCCAGGGAGAGCCCAATGCTGAAGTGGAGGAGCTTAGGGATGAGCTTCAAGACAAGGAGACAGTGATCAGCAATTTAAAGGGAATAAACGACGGACTTGCATCAACGATGGAATCTCTCAGGAATAAAATTAAGGCATATGAGGCTGCCACATCATGATTGACACACTTTACATTGACAACTCAACCCTCTCCAAGGTCGGCTGCTCAACTGCCGTCCTCCTCCGATATGGCCTTGGCTATACAACCCCCGTTGAGAAGGCGATCCTCCGAGCTGGCTCTGCTGGTCATGAGTCTCTTGCCTGCTACTTCAAAGGTGGTACTCCAAAGCAGGCTCTTGATGTCCTTGAGAAGGAATACCGAGAGTTTGCGGAGGAGGAAGTCCTGGCCGGGGATAAGCTCTGCTGGGAGAACGTCCTTACAATTCAGAGGGAGTGGTTCGAGCAGCACCCCATCGCAAAGCTCCCCTTCAAGATCGACCCGGATCTGATTGAGATCGGTTTCGCCTACCCCCTGACTGAGGAGATCACCTTTGTCGGCAGGATGGATGGTCTCGTCTTTGGTGCAGAGGACAATCGCCCCTACATTCTGGAGAACAAGTTCACCGGGCGCATCTCAGATTACTGGGTCAAAAAGTTTCGAAGCGGCAGCCAAATTACGGGCTACATATGGGCAGCGGATCAGCATCTCGGGAAGCCAGTCGTAGGAGCCTTCATCAACGGGATACAGCATTCGAAGCTCCCCTCTGATCCGGTCAGGAAATGTAAGAAGCATGGAACTGTATACGCAGAATGCAGCCCCCTCCATATGTACTCACAGATCCTGATTACGCAGCGAAGTCCTTGGCAGATTGAGGAGTGGAAGAAGACTGCGATTCATCTGGCGAAACGGTTCAGCAACCTAAAGAAGAGATGGGGATCCCTTGAGCTGCTGCATAAGGTCAGGATGCAGGGTACATTCGACGGATCGTGCGGCTTCTGTGAATTCGATGACTTCTGCTCCGCTGGCCGCCGCCTCGATCTCGTTCAGTCGATGCTGGTTCACTCACCCTGGGAGCCTTATAAGTTGAAGGATGATCCGGGGATAACGTCGGGGACGAAGCCGTGAGGTGTAAAAAATGCGGGATCCAGGTTGAAAGGCTGATGCCTAAACGGGCTGTCTGTTATTCCTGTTCACAAGAGTATTTCAGGGACTATAGAGAAAAAAACAGGGAGCTTCTACTAAAGAAAGGCAGGCAATCTAGGAGCATAAAAAATAGGGAAAACCCTGGAGCATTGAAAGAAAATCTTAGACTGTGGTATGAAAAGAATAGGGTGAAAATACTCAAAGAACGAAAAATTTATTACTTAGAAAATAGAGAGGCTATGCTTACTTGTAAAGCAAAATACAGGAAGAGAATGGAGGAAGAACACCCAGGAAGATATAAGGCTCTCAAGAAGATAGCTGTAAAAATGGCAATCGACAATCTAGAAGATAGTTACATTATAAACCTGCTTAATAGAAGTACAAATTTACTCCGTTCGGATTTTCCAAAGGGCCTAATAGAACTAAAAAGGCAGCAAGTCTTAGCAAAGAGGCAACTAACACAAACAGGGAGGGAAAACCAATGAAAAGCACAAAAGACATACGAAAAATACTTGGCGAAGAAACTGAAAATCTGAGAAATGGGAAAATCACTCCGGCTATCTTGAACGCCATTGTGAACGCTGCCGACAAGATAATCCAGACTTTAAAAGTAGAGCTGGAATATGCAAAGCTGAATGGCAAAAAGCATGAGTCGGAGTTCATTGAGGAGAAGGCAGCGTAGCCTAATAAGACTCTAAAGCCTTCTCAGTTCCAATCGGGGGACTTGAGAAGGCTTCAGATCCAAGTCGCATCGGCAAAAACAAAAGGGAGGGAAACCCATGAGCAAAGAAAGAGTAGAGCACCAGCCAATCCATTGCATCCTGGTCGGAGATCCAGGTTCCGGTAAATCAACCGGATTAGCAACTTTTCCAAAACCCATAATCATCTTCGTCTTCGATCCATACGGGAAGGACATCCCCTACCTTAAGAAGGGGGAGGCTCAGCCGATGGATCCTGACGAGAGTGGCACTCCAATTGAGGAGGTCTATTCGAAGAAGACAGGGGCTTGCCTCATCCGTCTCGAATATTACAGGGATCTGGATCCGACAAAGCCCACAGCCTACCGCCGCTTCCTAAATAGGATGGGCTCATTCCAGCAAGAATACCAGGAGTGGAAGACAGTTGGCTTGGACTCCGTCACCTTCATGGAGCTTGCCGCTAGGAAGTATAGCCAGTACAAACTCAATCCCAGCGCAAAGGATGGGAGACAATGGTACGGCTATGCAAAGGAGGCACTTGAAGAGGTTCTCATGATCCGCTTTGGAGCTCTTCCAATGAACGTTGTCATCTGCGCCCATGTTTCAGAGGAGAAGGACGAGGTCAATGGCGGATTCGTTCGGGGAATTCACGCCGTAGGTAAACTTGGGAAGAATCTCCCTGCGGGATACTCAGAACTCTACCGCTGCTTTGTCAAGAAAGAAAAGGATGGGGAGCCTGAGTATCTGTGGCAGACACGCCCGAATATGCTCTGGAATGCTGCTTCTCAGATTGACGCACCCAACCCCTGCTTCCCAAGTTATGCTGCTCTGTGGCAGGGAGAAGGGGGATGAGTAGGCATAGGAAAAGGAATGAAACTGATTTCCATCCCATTTCTGCTGAAGAACTACTTGCTCAACCGGAGGAGCCTACTAGGGTAAATGGGGAGGCGATAAGAGCACTCCTCGGCCACTACGCTGATGTCCTTACGGAGTGGGAAGAGAAGTTCCTGAAATCCATAAAGGATCAGGATCCATTGACTCCAAAACAGGAAGCCAAATTGAATGAGATCTGGCAAGAAGTTGTTGAGCAAAGGAGGAGAGAGTAATGAATGGCAGGGCAAGAAAACTTCTAGGAAAGATATCCGCGAGGACAGGAATTAACATCAAGACCCTGAAGACTCGATGGAAGAGACTCACCTCTAAAGAGAGGGGTGAGGCAAGGAAGTGGTGTGCAAAGGATAAAGGATTCGCACATCTTTTAAACGAAGGGAGGTGATTAGGTGAGAACACTTGAAGACAGAATCAAAAGCAATGCGGAGCTACTCAAGCTCGCAGAGATCGGTCAAGGTGTTGTTGATCTCGTTAGGGATAGCGGTCTCTTGAAGGCCAAGAAGCGGAAGAGAGTTAGAGCCGATGCTCCAATGGATCCTGTATTCGATTCGCAAAAAGGCTCCAAGAATGCAGGCAGCAACAAATCCGTTTCCATTTCGGCAGGAAAGAAAAGAGCTGAAGCGGCAAATAAGAAGAAGGCGGGGCTCGGAGTAGTCCCGGATCTACCCCCTGCGGGGTAACGGCTCCATCCCCTCCTGGGATGTGAGTAAACTGGAGAAAGGAAAAACAGAATGGGAAAAGTAGTAGATTGGGAGGGAATCCCTGACTCAGCCGTCGTAGATGACGGCATTTATCTCCTCGCCGTAGAGTCTCTCGAAGAGACAGTCAGCCAGTCTGGAAAGCTGATGTACCATCTTACTGCGAGGATTGAAGAACCAAGTGACTTCTCGGGTCTGTTCCAGAATGAATATTTCTGCGTTGGAACTGATGATGATCCGGGAGCAGATGATCCAGAAACTTGGAGGAAGAGCATCTCCGCAAGGATATTGAAGCGGTTCATAAAGGCTGCTCAAATTCCGATGGATGGCGACATGGATATGATCTGCGCCAGTGCGGAAGGCTCCAAATTCCTAGCCCGCATCATCCAGATAGTGGATGACGGGAAAAAGAATCCTGAGTATAAGGGTAATATCAGTAACAGCCTGAAGGGGTTCTTTACGGTAGGTGAGAGGGAGGTCGGCCTCGATGGAGGCGGCGACTCAACCCCTCCTCCCCCTGTCGCGACTAGGCCAGCGGCAAGGACGGCTCCAGCGAAACGGGCTCCAGCTAAGCCAGCAGCAACAGCGGCGGCAAAGCCGAAGCCCGCTGCGGCTAAGGCAGCGAAGAGGCCGACAACCATCGCCTGCGGAATTTGTCAGGAGCAGGTTGAGAGAGCTGACTTTGCTGCTCATGTAGGTCAGCACGAAGACGAAGAATAGTGAGATGCCTCTCCTCCTTCGGGGGGAGGGGCTCTTTTCTTTGGAGGTTTGAGATGCCAGATATAAAAAGATTTAATCCAGAGACAGGACAATATGAAGATCCAAAGAAATCCATGCTTAAACCCGGTTATTATGCCGAGGCTTCGACAGATCCGGTTAATATAGCTGACGGAAAATGGTTGTGGGAGCAATACAGCAAGGCCGGAGATGTTGGAGTCTACAGTGCCTTCGACGATGCCATGAGGCTTCATGCAGAGAAGAACAAGGGCTACAGATCAGATTCGGATCCGCTTGCAAATTTCAACGAAGCTCCCCCCGTTCAGAAAGGGTTGATGACTCCGTTGGAGTATGCCTACACGCTGATGAGTAAACAGGATGACGCAGTCCCGCGTCTACTCTTTGAGCGAAGCAAGACGAGTGCGTCGTCCGAAGAGGGAAGCGCATTTAGTAAGTATACACTGATGGGTGGGGATAAGATGCTCGAAGAGAGACTCCTTGACGGGATAGTCTACCGCTGCATACTTCTGGCAATCATGAGAAAGAAAAAGGCTTACAGATTTCTGAGCATCTCTAACTCATAGATGATCCTTGCGATAA
>JADFOU010000002.1:1542-13465 GCA_022562655.1 candidate division TA06 bacterium | reverse complement strand
CTGCGGTCTCTGTGAAACCCGCACACGGAGCGTTCCAGGCGAAGGCCCGGATCATCCGGAGATCCTGTTCATTGGGGAAGGCCCAGGATTCCATGAAGACCAGCAAGGTCGCCCCTTTGTAGGGCCTGCTGGAATTAAGCAGATGATTCAGTGGGAGGAAGTCGGCCTCAAGCGAAGCGATTTCTACATTACAAATGTATGCCCCCGCCAACCCCCTAAAAATAAAATCGAGGCGATCCCGAAGGAAGAGCTCGCTGTCTGGGTAGGGAAGCTCCATGAACGGCTCGCAGAGCTGACGGATCCCTGGCTCATTGTCCCAACCGGGAATACGGCGCTGAAGGCTCTTATCGGGAAGGCGGGGATCACGAAATTTAGAGGCAGTATCCTCTCCTACGACTTCATTAACGCTGAGGGAGCAACAATCCCAGACGTTAAAGTCATACCTACCCTCCACCCCTCCTATATCCTCCGTGACCCCTCAATGAAACCCCGCTGGGCTCTCGACTGGCAGAGGATCGCTGACGAATCAAAATTCCGTGGAATCCATCTCCCGGAGAGGGAGCACTTCATCGATCCCACCATCTCAGACATCCAAGATTTCTCGAAGGAGATCGCTGGCTCCGAGATGTTCTCAATCGACATCGAGACGAATCCGGCGACAGGCGACCTCCTTTGCATCGGCTTCTCCTCTGACCCTCTTTTCAGCTTTACCATCCCCACCACGCTGACCTACTGGGGAGATGAGACCACCCTAGACCTCATTTACTCCTACATTGAGGACATCTGCGGCTCCCCTCCAGAGAAAGTCCTTCAGAATGGATTCTACGACGCCTATTGGCTGCTTATGAAGCGGGGGATCAGGATAGAGAACTTTAAATGGGATCTCCTTTGTATGCACCACTGTCTTGACTCGAAGGCTGCCCACTCACTCGCTTACATGGCCTCAATCTACACCAAGCAGCCCTATTGGAAGGATATGGGGAGGGATTACAAGGTCATCGAGGAGTGGGGCGGGGCCGATCGAGCACTCTGGGCATACTGCGGCCTTGATAACTGCGTTCAGGTTGAGCTCGCTGAGATCTTCAAGAGCAAATTGGAAGAGAAGGGGAAGCTGCAATTCTATCTCGACAAGTACACCGCTCTTTTTGATTCGACCCTTGGCCTTATGGTTCATGGGATAGGGGTCAATAGTAAGAAGAGGAGCATTCGCTTCACCCGAAACCTCGCAGACTGCATCACAATTCAGGATAAGCTAGAAGTCCTCGCCGGGGAGAAGCTCCATGCAAAGAAGGATCTCTCCTCGAAGCGAGTTCAGAAGTTCCTCTACGAGACGCTGAAGATTCCCAAGGTCATCTCACGGAAGACGGGGAAGGCTACTGCTGATGAGGTTGCAATCAGGAGGCTAGTCCTCCGCCATCCCAAGAAGGCGAAGATCCCCGGCGAGCTGATCCTTGAGCACAGGAGGAAGAAGAAGCTGACTGAGTTCCTTGAGGAGACCAGGTCAGATGAGGATGGCAGGATCCGCTGCTCCTACGGCCTGACCACCAATACGCTGCGGTTCAAGTCTTCGAAGAATCCGATGAATGGAGGAGCCAACCTTCAGAATCAGGATCGTGAGATTAGAGACATCTTCATACCGGATTTGGGCTGCATCCTTCTTGAGGGTGATTTGAGTCAGGCTGAGAGCCGCCGAGTCTATGCCTACACCGGGGATGAGAAGCTGATTGAGCTGGCCAGGACCATGCCCTGGGAGTACGACGGCCACCGTGACAATGCCTCCCTCATCTACGGGATCACAGCAGAAAAGGTGACAAAGAAGCAACGCTACCTTGGGAAGAAGGCAGCTCATGCCGGTCACTATGGGATGCACGGCTTTACTCTCTCAGATGAGCTGCTCAAGGATGGGGACGTTTACACTCCGAAGGAATGCCAGACTCTAATTGACTCGTACCTGGATGCAAGGATGCCGATACGGGGTTGGCAGAAAGAGACAAGAATGGAGATACTCCGTAACAGGATACTGGCAAACGCATTCGGATGGGACATCTCATTTAAGTATGATCTTCTAAACGATAAGATCTTCCGGGAGGGATATGCATTCAGGCCGCAAAGCGATGTCGCCATGATCCTTAATCTCTGGGGACTAATCCCCGTCTTCGAATTCCTCAAGTTCTTGGATCCTCGCTGCAAGGTCAATCTACAAGTCCATGACTCCCTGGTCATCTCGACCCCGCCCGAGTTTGCCTACTCGATAGCGAGCTACATGAGGAAATCTCTGGAGAGGAATCTCCCCTGCAACGGAGTCGATCTAACAATTCCGGTTGAGTTCAAGCTGGGGTCGTCATGGAAATTTGAGCTTGAGTACAAGAGGCTGCCTTCGAAGAAGGAATTTACCGAGGCCGCCCATTCAATGATGAGGAAAGATGAGCCCATGTTCAGTGGGAAGGAAGATTCGGTATTTCAAAGCCAAAGAGATTGGACACAAAAATGAGAAACCATGATGGAAAGGAGAGATAGATGTTTATTCCAACTTGGAATACGAGAGCAAGGGAAGTCCATGCCACAGCCAAGGAAAAAGGATGGCGAGATCATCCGCGCAATAAAGGTGAAGCTATCGCGCTTATGCACTCAGAGCTTTCAGAGGCACTTGAAGCAATGAGAAACGGCAACCCAGCAGATAGCCACATTCCAGCGTTCACAGGAGTTGAGGCAGAGCTGGCCGACGTTGTGATTCGAATCATGGACTATGGAGTAGAGCATGATCTTTGCATCCCAGAGGCAATCGAAGCCAAGATAGAATATAACCGCAGTCGACCAATCAAGCATGGTGGTAAAGAGTTCTGAGGTGAAGGCTGGTATCCTCAAGAAATCAAAGAATCTGATCGAGCTCTATCTACACCACTGCGGAGTCACAGAGGTTCCCCAGACATATTACCTCTGGACTGCAATCTCCCTCATCGCAGCCTGCGTCTCAGATAGAGTCCACTATGAGAAGTTCAAAGGATCGAAACTCACCCCCAACCTATATACCTTCCTGCTTGGGAAGAGCGGCCTAGGGAAGGGTCAGGCCATAGGCACTACAATGAAGTTCGTTCAGTCGATCCCGAAGATTAACGGCTACCGGGGGAAGGCATCCCCGCCCTACCTTATCGATTACATGGGCAAATCCAGGAAGGATGAGGAGGGTGAGACCCTAGTTAAGAATCCCAAACTCTACCTCATCACCCCTGAGCTCTCTATGGCTGTGGAGAAGGTGCAGGCAGATGCCCTTATAAAGCTGATGTGCGAGCTCTACGATGGAGGGGACTACCTCTTCCAGGAAGGGACAAGGAAAGGGGGACCAGTCTCCTTCAGAGGTCACTGCATCAATTGGATTGTCGGAACTGTGCTGGAGTGGCTCGTTCAAGTCGTACCGCAGGAAGCGATCCAGGGGGGCTTCTTCGCACGTTCCATCGCAATCAATGCAGACTATGATTTCTCGAAGCGGATCGTTCGACCTTACTTCCCCCCAGATTATGACGACGTGGTAGATCACCTGATGGTGCGCCTTGAAAGCCTGACAAGATTGGAGGGGGAGTTCCACCTCTCCAGTGAGGCATCAAGGATAGAAAGTGACTGGTATGAGAAGAGGCCGAATCCGATAGAGGACTGGCTTATGCCCTCATGGAAGAGAGACCACGACATGACCTTGAAGATTGCGATGGTGCTCTCCCTCGCCAGCTCTGAGAAGCTGATAATCGAGGGTACGCATATGGTCAGGGCTCAGCGGCTTACAAAAGATGCGAGGAAGGCGATGGGAGATCTTGTCGTATACGCGGCGACAACCCCGGAGACGGATGGCTTGCTGTTTGTGAAGGCAACGGTGAAAAGGTTTGAGAGGATTCCTCACGCTCAACTTCTAAGGCTGGCTTCCAACCGGGGGATCATTGGGGAGCGGATGAAGACGTTCATTGATTCGCTGAGGCAACAGGGCTTTGTCGGCATTGCCAAGGGACCGAGAGGGGGATTGATATACGTCTGGGTGAAGAAGGGGAACATCAGGAGTGCTGCTGATTAGAGGCCGCCGAGTCCACCCAGTCCTCTCAACTCGCCTAGAGATCTGAGTCGCTTCGGCTTTCTTCCCTTCTTTCTTGGCCTGGCTATTACATCTGTAACACCCCTGCCAACGATGCCAAATTCTGCACCCACAGCTCTCGCAGCAGCCTTGAACTCCTCTGGATCCCCACCTTTGACTACTCCACGCCCAATTCCATTTATCACATTGAAGGCATTTACGGCTGAGGAGGCTTCGGGCGGGAGAAGAAGTCCCATAGCCATGAGAGAAGTATTAAAGTTGCCACCCTGCAACGAGGTATATGCCACGTCTGCCAGGATTCCAGTTGCACCAGATTGAGATAAGGCAGTTATGGCGGCTGCAACATGACCTTGTACTGTCTCGTCCTCCAGGAATTCATCGATTAATTTCTTTGCCTTGGTAGGCTTTTGCAGCAACTTAGATCGAAGCTCAGTCAGCCCAAATCCCACCCCAATGAATGCTCCAAAAACTGTGAGAGTCCTGAGCGTAACCCGCCAATCTTTTGTTGGACCTCCAGCTAAACCATCAAGCATGAACTTGGCCTGGAAAAATGGGAATTTCTTGAAGTGAGTAAAAACTTGCCCAGCCTGAGATTGCGCCCAAAGCGGAACATTCTGAACCCCAAATTTTCCTTGTGTCATATTCGAAATATTTTGAGAGAAGATGGATCTCATCGCCTCAATAAGATCAGGATCATTCTCACCTAGAGAATTCTTAGATTTTAGAACAGCATCGCTTGTCAATCCAAATTCCCTGAAAGATTGATCTGCTTTCTTAAGTTGTTTCGGAGTAGATTTTGGGTTACTGATTACTCTGTCAAGTTCATCAAACCAGGAATCTCCCAGTCTCACAGATATTGATCTATTAAGATATTCCTCTGAGGTCTTAAAAACCATTAGTACAATTTTCCTAAGAGGTGCAAGAGTTGCCCTGTCTACTGCGCTTAGAAGTCTCACAGCCATGTTTCTAGGCTGTATTTTCAAGACCCCGGCTGCTCCTTCCGCGCGAAGATCTGTATAAATACTCTCAGATATGGCTCCTGTAATCGCAGCTCTTCTCTGCCCATCAATCGGATTAAAGAGTTGCTTTACAAAAGCTGTAAGAGTTCTTCTGTATCCAGCAGGAATAAATAAATTCATCCATTGCCCTGCATTTGGAAGTGCGGAGAAAAGAAGTTTTCCTGATTGAACATCGTAGATCCATCGCCAGAAATTTTCCAGTCTATCCTTGCCAAAACCCAATTCTAAATCCTTGACTTGCTCTGCAAATTTTCTTGCTCTACCTGATGGAAGCTGATTAATCAACGAGTGCAGCCTGTCTCCTTTGGCTCCCCACACTGTTGCAGTTGCGATTCTTTTTGCATTCGAATTAATCATTGGTAGATATGCCAGTCTGAGATCTTCAGTATATCCTGGAATTCCATACCGCTCCTTCTCAAGATGCCCTGCCAAAACTTTATAGCCCTTATTGTATCGATCTAGAATGATCTCAGCCTGTTCTGTACTCATAACCAAGCCAGTCTGCCTGCGAACCTTTTCTATCATTCCTCCTACTACGGTATCCCTGCTTGTGCTGATATGTTCTATAACAGTCAATGCCTGAGCCTCACTAGCAGCAAGTCCTGATTCGATCATTCCATCAATTAGAGCTTTCTTATCCCCCTCAGTCATCTGAGCAAAATTTAGTGTATGCGGAAAGAAATTTTCAAGTTCCTTCTTAACATCAAGACCGAGGAATTTCCCTGTAGTAAGCATCTTCTTCGTTTCAGAAGTTACCCTATTGTTTATTTCCTTGAAAGCGGCTGCCTGCTCAGGAGTTAAAGTCTGGGCTCCGCTTCTCTCCTCTGCCAGAAGTCCCCACTTCGAAGTATCTATACCGATCCTTGTTGCGTCCTTATGCGCTCTCTCTATAATTGAATAGAACTTTGCCTTTATAAGATCTTCAAGGGTATTCACTCTGGCCCAACCTTCGGCCATTTCAATTCCAGGTTTCCCCATGCGTCTTAAACGAACTCGAACGGAGAATGGATTTAAGCTACTGCCGCCTAATGCTATTGTTTCATTGGGAAGGGGGAATGATCTTGGATCTGAGATCGACTTAGTAGTTCCATCATAAATCGCCCTATCTGCCTGGACTTCTGGAAGAACTTCTTCAATAGGAATGTCTGCTGTGACGGGCGCTCCAGCATCCACAGTTGCATCCTTAGAGATAGCCCTTAGGATAGTCGTCTCCTTCTTAAATGCAACTTGGAGATTCCTGATTGCCCTATCAGCATCGATTAGAGAGTCGTAGGAGACGAACTGTTTATTAGGCATTTCGAGAACGACCTTTCCTCCTGGAGTACTAAACGCTCGAACCCCCACAGTCCTCGCTCCCATAGAAACGAGGTTCTCTTCCTCTAATGGTTTAGAATTTTTAGGTAGTTTACGGAGGACACAAACCAAGGCCAGCTTCTCCTTTCTCACCGTCTAAGAATTTTCGATACTCTGACTCCATGAATGCTGACGTTTCATTCATGCCATCGGTTAGTCGTTCAGTTCTTCTTTGGAACTCGGTGATGATATCATCCATCTTCTCTCGAACTGCTAGTGCTTTTTGTACTTGCAACGGCTGTCCTTTTGTAGCCCTGAGACTGGACTCAAGTTTTGATTGGACTTCAAGGAGATTTCCCATTGAAAGCTGCGTTATAGTTTCTGAGGTGGGTATGATCCTACCATCTCGAATTGCTTCCATCATATCAGTTTTGTTTATCGTAGTTGTGATCCCTGTATCAACTTCTGTCAATGTTATTGTATCCAATTCCGAGTCATGAAACGTCGTAGCCTTCCTTCCTCTCTTAGTTCGTACAACTGATTCAGCTCCCTGATCGAATTGAGGTTCTGCAAGTTCAGCAGCCTCCCTTCTTCTCTCTTTAATTTTCTCCTGAAGAAATCCTCTCTTTGCTATTGGGAGATCTTCTGCTGCCGGTTCGATCAGATCAGTTGCGACAGTGCCATCCTCTAATGGGGTTACAAATCCTTTCTTCCCTGCTACCTCAACTGCATATCCTCCAGGCCCTTCAGTGCTGATGATAGTTGCTTTTGTCTGACTCGTATGGCTGACGATCTCTGATCCAGGTGGAGGAGGGGGAGAAGGTGTGGTCGTTCTATCCGACAATGTTTCCGGTGCAATTCTGCGCTCTCTTTCGATGGCATCTTTAAGTTTCTTAGTGGTAATTCCACCTTTTCTCTCGACAGTAAAAGTTCTATCCCCAACCTTGAAAGTCACATCGCCGATTGTCGAATCGGTAATCTCGCCACCAACTTTTTCAATCCTTTTTCTAATTGCAGGACTGACTTCTTTCTTCTCCCTTAGAATTTTCTTTAACTTTCTTACGACAACTTTTTCAGGAAGGGGAACTGTCTCTATCATATCCCTGACAGCCGAAGAGAACATCTGTCTCTCAAGCATTTGAACTTGAGTAAGGATATCTGGAACTGGAAGTCCAAAGGCATCTACCTTGACCTTTCTCCCGTTAGGAGTAAATGCGAATCCAGGCGCTATTCGCGCTTCTGGAGCAGGAGTAGGTGCAGGCGTTATGATCTCAGCAGTGGGGGAGATTGGCTGCCTTCCAGGGACTACGTCAGCTTCGGTAGGAGGGGGAGCTCCGGGCTCACCAGGTTCCAGTCTTGAAGGAGCCAACTCTCTCGGCTGAACTCCCAGCTTCCTCTCCGTAATTTCTGCGGCGGTAGGGATGAGATCGGTTCTTGCAGGTAAGACAAATTTTTGGCCTGCTGGTTCAGCAGCGGCAGCACCAGGAACGAAAGGACGGGGCTCAGTAACTTTTCTAGGTTCCGGGGCTCCAACTCCAACCCTTTCGAATCCGGCTTCAGCTTGCCCAGGTAAAGTTGCTTCAGGCGCTTTTGGGGGAATGGGTTTAAACTCAAGCAACTCAGGAGGTTTTGCTCTGGGCTTAAAGATCTCCCTAAACATCCTGAGCTGATTCTCTGTTCCCTTCACCTCTTGCAGAAATATTTCCCCGCTTCTTGCTCGCTCAGCCAGAGCCACAGCTTCATCTAGATTTTTGGGTTTGATAAATTGGTCTATTCTTTCTGCGCTATCCTGGAATGAGACTTCCATCCTGCCTTTTGGAATGACAATGAATTCTGGAGCGAACTTAGGGCGAAGTTGCCTTGCAATTTGAAGATTGAAATTGTTAGAAAGCATCTCAGGGTTTTTCATGAAGAAGGTCATAACGCTATTGGCCTCTACATTTGTGACTTCACCCCTTGAAGCCCTGAGCAGTAACTCAACGGAATCTTCTCTGCTTATACCCGCAAACTTCTGAAAAGCATTCGCAGATCTCTGTGCATCTTTTACGACTTCCTGAAAGAAAGGATCCTCTAAAATTCGAGGGTCGATATTCCTTTTAAGTGGAAGAAAGCGGGATAAGTATTTGGCAGATGCTCGAAGTCCAAGACCCAGAGCGATAAACATGAGAGGAGTAGCAATGAGATTCTCTACTAAATTTACCCCGTCATCTTCAAGCTCGTTGGTAATACCGAAGAGTTCACCGGCAGTGAGATCAACTAGCACACCCTGCGCCAATCTCCGTTGAAAGGCTGTCAGTGAGGAAGATACTCCTGCTTTAGCCAGTTCCCGGCTGGTCTCCCCGGCAATGATCTTTGTTACTAATCCGGTATCAACAAGTGGTTTGAAGACTGCCCTTCCAACAGCTCCAGCGGTTCCGAAAATGAGTTTTAATGTCAAAAGTTCCTGCGCTACCGTAGCTGCAATTCGACCCTTCTCAGTTCCAAGAATTGCCTCCTTGAACGCCTCTTTCTCCTCTGGTGTTCTTACTCTAGGTGCGAGACCAGTCGGGTCTAGGAAGAAAGTAGGATCTGAAATAGCTTCCAACATATTAGTGAAAAAATTTGTTCGTGTGGATACATTCTCTCGGCGGGGATCTTGGACTATAGAAGTAATTTGAGGAACAACGAGACCGCCTACCACTTCCACCGCCTTCTTTCCGAATGCGGCTGCCTTTTCTCCGAAGGAGGGCTCAAACCTATTTATTATTTCGGAAGAGGTTCTGGCTTGTTGACCAGCAGTTAAATTCCGAAACTGCTCGTCCTTTCTATTTGCGAAATCTCTGAAAAGTTTGATCTGTCGATCAGGCTGGAGATTCTGGAAGAATGAGTCTTTTACAAATTTCTCTGTCTCTTCTGCGGTAAGAGGCATTATTAAAAACCGCCGGGAGGTCCAAGTTCTGGAGCTGCTGCTCCTCTAAGAGGGGCTTGTCTCTCAAGGAATGCCTCTTCTTCTGGAGTGCGTTCTTCCCCAGTCAAAGGAGTAAGAAATGATTCGATTGTGAGATCGAGTGCTCCCGAAATATTCTGTTTCTTGGCTTCCTCGATTGAGATAAGAAGTCCAGCTCTATCCACATTGAAAAATCCTTTTCCAGTATCAACATCAGGAAATTTTGCCAGGATATCAAACTGCGCTTGAGCTTCCTCTGGAGTAAGAAATCTTTTCTGGACCATATTCAAAAAGTGTCTAGCAATAAATGAGTTAGCTTCTCTCACTTTGCTCTCAAATGCGGGAACTCCCTCCTCATTCTGTGCAGCTTCAGCTAAAGGATTATCTGCCTCGGAAAGTTTTTGGAGCATTATGATTCCTTTGTCACGTTCTTTGATTGAGTCCTGAACAGATTTTGCAATTGCTGTAGCATTAACCCCGACCTTAGCGGCTATCGCAGGGGGAAGAGAACCTTTTAGCTCTTTCATGATGAACCTAGCATACGTCTCTCCTTGACCTGCGGATAAACCAAATTCATCCCCTGACCTGATTGCAATGTTCCCTCTCAACTGAGAAGTTGATCTTTTAATTTCCAAATCTCTAACCTTCCTAAGATCTTTTTTGAGTAGCCTCTCAGATTTTCCGGCAGCTATAGTCTCCTGAAGAGTACCTCGTGCTGTGTCAATCCTCTGCTGTGCTAATCCAGCTTCTCGAATGGATCGCCTTTCCCGCTCTTTAACTTCAAATACTCGCGCCCCAGGAGCACCAGTCCCTGGAATTACAGCCTCCTGCAAAGGTGCGGGAAGATCGGCAAAACCTCCAGGTCGTCTTTGTATTCCTAGAATGGCACTCTTAGCAGCTTCTGCCTGCGTTTCCTTAAACCTGCTATCTGCTTCTCGCCTATCGAATTCTGCCAAGAGAGCCTCTCTATTTTCCTGTGTAGTTGGTGCTATCGCAACCTTCGTAAGAATAGAGAAAAGCTCATCAGTCCCGCCCATTTTTTTGAAGTTCTTTGACGTCTCTACACCAGCCTCCCCTTTAAATATGGCGCTATTTCCTACAAGAGCCTGCCTTTGGAGATTACTGAAGAAAGCATTTTGGTTCTTTCGAGTAAGATCCTGTTGCCTCCCTATGAATTTCCCAGCTTGTCCAAGGAGGAATCCTGCAACGCCTCCGAATACTTCTTCTCCTGCCATTTTATTTTATCCTTTTAAGGTGTGACTACGAAGGAAATTCTACTCCTGCTGCTAATTCTGATGCTCCTCCTGTTTGCACTGCTGCTGCTGCTCTTATCCCTGAGCTGAACATCTGTTGAAATGCCTGCTTAGCTGTGGCTTCACGCTGCGCCCCTACTGCCGCCAACTGTCCGAAGCCACCAGTTATAGTCTGAGCCGATCCAAGTACTGCACTCTGAGCTCCAGCAAGCATTTCACGGATAATATTTGTGGGGATCTGAGAAGTCTGTGTCTCACCGGCAAGCCTAGTCTGAGCGAGGACACGCTGACCGAATGGATCTCCAGCTATGCCAGCCTTGGCTAAACTTTCTTCTGTCCCCCGGAGAGCTGCCGAAGTCGCAGATTTCGAAGCCTCAACCGATTTCTGAATGATTGGGATTCGAGCTCCAATCCCGCCAGTCGTCAGAGCCTCCTGGAGCTGTCCGAAGAAGGTTTCCCTCGCTGGCTTCGAGACCTCAGCAAACTCCGAGACGAACTTATCCAGAGCCTCGCTTCCCCTCTGACCTGCTGCCTTTCCTCCGCCTCCCATCATACACCCCCACTTGCTATGGCAACTTCCTGCTTCCTAGTCTTACCGATACTCCGTCTCTCCCAGGCTTCCTTTGTAAGGAGGAGAATGAATCCGTCCTCCCCATCGAAGATGCCGGGAATAACACCTAGTTCAGTATATCCTATTTTCTTATGTTGGGCAACCAACTTCTCCTGCTTCGTCACACCCATGATGGAGGAGAAATTGGAGAGCCCCTCGCTGACGACTCTCTCGAAGTTCTTCCAGGAGGAAATCGTCCCCCTCTTCCTCTTATCAACCCAAAGACCCATGAAGGCAGAAGACATCACAGGCTCGAACCAGGCAGCAAACCAGAGCCCTTTCTGATCTACATCAAAAGTAAGAACATTCGGCTTCTGAAACAGGCTGAAGAAACCAGAGAGAGCATAACAATTTGAGGAGAATGTCATCTTCAACTCCCCGTTCGTTTGAATCTTCGCCCACCACTGAGCGATGAAAAGATCCTGATTGCTGCTTCCCTGATAGATTTCGATCATGTCATCGGTCTCCCCGCAGCTCCTGCCAAAGATGGAATGTAAACATCTACCTCGATGTTAAAAATTTCGACTTGCTGGTTCAGGGAACCTATGAGTTTCACTCCAATGACTCGACCCGGTTTCCCAATTGTAAATTCGGTAGTTTCCCTGGAGGTGGTACTGAATGTTGGCAGGGTGGTCTCAACCCCGTCGATGATTATGGTCGGCGTAATTGATATCCCTGATGTAAAGGCGATTAGTGTCGAGTTGACAGCATTGCGCAGGCGCTTGATAAATGATCCATATTTCAAAG
>JADFOU010000002.1:780-1532 GCA_022562655.1 candidate division TA06 bacterium | reverse complement strand
ATATTAACTCCGTCATCAGTAAAAACTCCCTCAGCCTCGAAGATCATAACTTTCCCGCCGGAAGAGATAATCAACTCTCCAGTGTCGTCTTCGTAGAAGAGAGAATCAGCAGCGATCCCGAGATTGCGCCATGTCTTCGCCCTGATATCGAGAGCGAGCGTAGTCGTCCCATCTGAGATGTAATAGATCCCCTTCCCATAGGCAGCAGTAGTGCCGGAGAAGGCGGGGATCCCCTCGGCAGTTTCTCCCCTGAAGAGGATGCCGATTGAGTCAAAAGCAATAAGGCTGCTTCTACTTCCGTTGAAGACTGTAACGCCGTCTCTCGCTTCGTAGATAATTCCAATTGGGGATTCAATTACGGTATTAGGATTCGAAGTACCAGGAACTCCAAAGACCTCTCTCGAAGTATAGGGATCGGTTCCAAGAATTTGAAAGAGACGGGCTTCTGTCAGAACAAAAAGTGAGGATCCGAGTATCACTAATTTCTGTGTAGGATCATCATCATTCGAGACGTTGATAAATCCCTTTACAGATTCAGGACGGCCAATCGGTGAGAAATAGACTCTGCCTCTGGTTCCACTTGCTCCGTCTAACCACCAGGCTGCTGCATTATGAGGTCCTACAGTATCAATGAAACTTGTAAAAGGTTTCTCATTGTCAGTTGGGAGCTCAAGATTCTCAAGCGAGGCGAGCACGAGAAAACAGGAGAGGCCGACCTGGCGCTGCGGTACGACCTGACCGTGCCCCTCGCC
>JADFOU010000002.1:0-770 GCA_022562655.1 candidate division TA06 bacterium | reverse complement strand
TGTATCATCAACAACAAGAGAGCGAAAAAGCCTTGTTCCATCTCCGACACTCCTAAAGATCTCAATTTGATCTACTTGTGGATCAGGAGATGCTGGTAGGTTGGCAATATCCGAACTTTCCTGATCCCTTCTCTCCCCTGTGATAGCTGTCGGGTTAGCATTTGACCTACTGCCAGTCGTAGAATTTCGATATGTCATAAGATATTTATAGATCCCGATTTGCCCACCACTCGTAAAAAGCTCAATAGGAGCAATATAAATATCTACTGCACCTCTATCGTTTGTTTTTATGGTGAATCTTATTGCAGAAACATCGCCCCAATCCACACTTGCATCCCCAGATCTGGTAAAGAGGGTCTTCGGTATTCTCATTCTGACCCAATTTCCAGGAGAGTCTGGAATCGTAGTCGTCGAAGCTGCCTCTGAAGCATTTATTCTCTCTGCTTCTATGGTGAATCTTCCTGCTGGACTGACTATATCTGCTTCATCATCTAGGCTCGATATGACACTCGCAGCTCCCTCTATAGGTTGTTCATTGTCTATTCCACCTGGAACTCCACCTTCTGCCTTTCTTATCACATAGGTATAAAAGTCCTTGGAGAAATCCGCAGCAACAGTAACATCAAATTGGATTTGAAGAAGATCTATGTTTATTGTCGGATCTGCCCTAATCCAAAATTGAAGATATGTACTATCATTGAACCCGGCTTCAAAATCTAGGAAAGCAATTGCTTTCGTGACAGTGCCAAGAATATCGGCAGGCACATTTA
>JADFOU010000079.1 GCA_022562655.1 candidate division TA06 bacterium | reverse complement strand
AGTGCCCCCATCACAGCACCCACGGTGTTCAATCCATAAAGGAGCCCGACTCCCAACCCCATTCGCCCGATTCGGCTCACCAATACCCGACACAAGACGGGAAATGTTCCACCCATGAGCATCGTAGGGAGGAGGAGGAGAAGGAATGAGAGAAGAAATCGAAGTCCTTGGGTGAAAAACAGGGGCAGTGATGCCTGTGGTCCCAGGTTGAAGATGTGGATGAGGAAGAGATAGAGGAGATCCACTCTCTTGAGGAGGAAGGGGAAGAGGAGGGCAGAGAGACCTATCCCAATTTGAAGGAGACCAAAAATTCGGAGAGAATTTCTTTTATCTGATATAGTGTCAATCCATCTTCCCAATAGGAGACTTCCTAAAGCAAGCCCCATCATGAAACCGGCGAGGATCAGGCTAACAGCATAGGGGGTATTCCCAAAGGTCAATCCCAGCCACTTCATCCAGGTCATCTCATAGACGAGCCAGGTGAACCCGGAGAGGAAGAAGAGTAAGTAAATCCAACCCTTCATGGGCTGATCATTTTCAAACCTGGACATCAAGAGAACTCCACAGGATTGGCACAAAGATCAAAATTTTAAGATCCAAGATTTCAAATCTTCAGTGTCCGATTTCTTGTGGAGATCCGTGAAATCTCGTGGTTCCAAACTTTTGATCGATTGGGAATGGGTGCTTGAAATTTTGTGCTTGGGGATTGGAGTTGGATTTTTCAATGGGTTGTTGAAACTCTTGCAACTTTTTGCGTTACCCGGTAGGTTTTTAGAAAGCGAAAGAGATAATGGAATCCGGAGAGGAAGACCAAGAGAGTTGAGGTGCCGGTGAGTAGCATCGAAATCCTTTCCATTCGGAGGACATAGGCGATCACCATCAAGGCATAGGAGAACCCTGTTACTTTTCCAAGAGGAGTTGAAGTGGAAATTATTCTTCTTCCCCTGAGGAGGAGAGAGGAGCCCAAAAGAATGACAAAATCCCTGAAGAAAATGAGAGCAGCCAACCACAAAGGGAAATTCCGAAGGGGAACCAGCGCAAGGATGATGGCCACGGTGAGAATCTTATCGGTGAGATGATCCAAGACCTTTCCCATGTCCGTCACCTGCCCCCATCTTCGGGCAACAAATCCATCCAGACCATCGGTAATGACGCAGAAAAGCATTAAGATTAAGGGGAGGACCCCGTCTGGAAATGAAAAATGAAAAATGAAAAATGAAAATTGAATAGACCCCCGAAAGAGGAGAAAGAGAATAAGGGGGAGTAGGAAAAGACGAGAGAGGCTCATGAGGTTTGGAGGCGTGAGTATCTTCATGATTGGATTAGGATGAAAGTGAATGGGGTTCGGTTATTGGGTATTCGATATTCTAAATACATCTCCATTCACGAATTTCCAGCCTTGTTCAGCATTTCCCCAGCATGTTGGAGGGCGATTTGATTCGGTCCACCCAACATTCGGGCGATCTCACGCTTTCGTTCCTCTCCCTTCAAAGGGATGATTTGTGTGAGGGTTCTTCCCTTTTCTATCTTTTTGATTACCCGATAATGGGTCCCTCCCTGAGCAGCGATCTGTGGGAGGTGGGTGATGCAGATGATCTGCTTCTTCTTTGAAAGATTCTGGAGTCTACTTCCAATCACCTCTGCCATCCTCCCCCCAATCCCTGCATCTACTTCATCAAAAATCAGGGTAGGAATCTGGTCCTTCAAGAGTCCTTTCAACGCTAGCATAATTCGGGAGATCTCGCCTCCTGATGCGATCTTCCGAAGAGGTTTTAGTTCCTCACCGGGATTTGTGGAGAGAAGAAACTCGATCCGGTCCATTCCATCTTCCTCTGCCTGAAACCTCTTTCCATCCATCTCCACGAGCCCACCTGGATCCTCCTTCTGTTTGACCCCCACATGAAACCGCGAGCCTTCCATCCCTAAATCTTTCAATTCCTTTTTGATTTGGTTTTCCAAATTTTCTGCTCCTCTCTCTCGCTTCTGTGAGAGGGAAAAAATTTTTACACTCAACTCCTCTTTCACTTTTTTCAGTCTTTCATGGAGCGACTTCGTCTCGTCTACGTTCCGCTCAAGGTTTTGGAGCTCGGTTTCAATACGCTCCTTATATTCCAGGGCAGCCTTGAGAGAACCTCCATATTTCTTCTTCAATGTATTGAGTAGATCGAGTCGCTCGTTTGCTTGGTCCAATCGATTTGGGTCAAATTCTATTCTTTTCTCATAATCTAAGAGGGACCGCCAGAGATCATCCACCTGATAAGAGAGGGTATTGGCGTTCTCCAGGGATTCCTTGAGGCGGGGATCCAAATCTGCCATCCCTTCAAAAAGTTTCTGAATGATCCCCAGATGCTCCCCGACGCACCCTTCTCCAGTGGACAATCGTTCTGAAATCTCCTGGCTGGATTTCAGGAGGTATTGTGCATTTTCAAGGATGACTCGCTGCCGTTCCAGTTTCAGATCTTCCCCCTCTTCTACCCCTGCCCGATCAATCTCTTCCCATTGAAATCTCCAGAGTTCCTCTCTTTCTGTGAGCTCCTTCCTCTTAGTCTCCTTCTCCGAGATCTCCTTCAATAGGGTCTCGTAATCCCGATAAAGCTTTCCCACACGGTCCCTCTCCTCTCCCAGTCGGGCAAAGGAGTCTAAATATCGGAGGTGATTTTCTACTTTTAATAGGGACTGGTGTTCGTGCTGACCATGGATATCCAAGAGATGATCACCAATCTTCCTCAAGAGAGAAAGAGGGGTGGCGCTCCCATTCAGATAGCATTGGCTTCTCCCGTTTTGGCTGAGGTTCCGCTTTAAGATTAGGGTTATTCCCGAATCGGGAGTTCCTTCCTCCACATCGGCTTCGAGGGGAGCAAGCCTGCCTAAGGTGGATTCTAAATCTTTGGAGATCTCAAAGCTCCCTTCCACTGTGACTCTCTCCGCACCGGTCCGTATCAGGTCCACATCACCCTTCTCACCGAGAAGAAACCCTAAAGCCCCGATGAGGATGGACTTTCCCACCCCTGTCTCACCGGTGAGGAGATTGAGTCCATCTCCAAACTCAATGGAGAGGTCTACCATCAAGGCATAGTTCTGAACATGGAGTTCCCGTAACATATTTGAAACAATTCAAAATTACAGTTCAAAATTCAAATAGCATTGTGCAGTTGCTGAAGAAGTTTACTGCTACTGCCACCTGCTTCTGCTACTGCTTTAAGAACCTTTTCCTTCGTCAAAGGCGTACTAAAAATCCGAACCCCAATGGCATCGTAAACGGCATTGGCAATGGCGGCGGCTACCGGGATGGTGGGAGGTTCCCCGATTCCTATCGCTCCGAAAGGACCTGTCTTTTCATCTTTCTCAATGGCAATCACCTCAATATCTGGATAATCCTTGGACCGCATCAATTTGTACTTGTCGAAATTGACATTTTGAGGGATCCCATCCTTATAGTTGCAATCCTCCCAGAGGGCGAAACCAACGCCAAAGGAGATCCCTCCGACGACCTGACCGTGCAAGGCACGGGGGTTTATGGTCTTCCCTACATAATGGGCCGCCACGATCTTGTTCACCGTGATCTTCCCCGTCTTGGTGTTCACATCCACCTCCGCCATATGGGTCCCGAAGGCAAGGGGGAACCACGCCTTCCCCATCCCCGTCTTCGGGTTCAAAGGCTCTGTCAGGAGTCCAGCCATGAACCGCCCTTCCCTTCTCATCGGCTTCCCGAACTCTCGGAATCGCTCCGAAATCTCACGGATAGGAATCCGCTTGGACTTATCCATAGACTCTACAGACTCTCGAGACTCAAAAGACTCTTTAGGCTCTTTTATCGAATAGGCATACCCATATCCCAGATCCATCTCTTCAGTCGGAATCCCTAAAATCTCTGAACCAATTTCAAACATATCCTTCCGTATTTGCATACACGCCCGAACCACTGCATTTCCGGTGGTATAGGTCTGTTTCGTTGCCACGGTGGAACCGCAGTTCAATGTCCTCGACGAGTCCCCATTCACGATCTTCATCTGCTCCATCGTGAGTCCCAGAACCTCCGCCCCCAACATCGTGAAGGTGGTATTGGACCCATTCCCATAGTCCACCGTCCCAACATAGAGAGTGGCCGTCCCATCCTCATGCATTTCCGCAATCACATCTGTCGTATCCTCAATCCCTGCCCCAAACCCGATCCCGTACCACATTGAAGACATCCCCACACCCCGTCGAATATTCTCTTCCACCTCCCTGGGTCGAGCCTTCTTCTCCTTCCAGTGGAAGTTCTTGTCCGCCTCCAGAATCGTTGTCTCCACTGGAACATAGAAGTCCAAGACATGCTCCGTAGCCGTCTTTTTGTTCTTCCGGAGGGCATTCTTCAATCGGAACTCCATGGGGTCCATTCCAATCGCCTTCGCAACTTCATCCATATGGGACTCATTGCAGAAGTTGGTTTCTGCCGCTCCAAACCCGCGTGTCGCCCCGGTCAGAGGGTTATTCGTATAGACCGCATAGGAATCCACCTTTGCATTGGGAATCTCGTAGGGACCGCTCACCAAAACTCCTGCCTTTCGCATAATATTCACCGACCAGGAGGCATAAGCCCCATTGTCCCCGATCACCTTTGCCTCCAGGGCAGTAATCGTCCCATCCTTCTTCACCCCTATCTTGATCCATGTCCTCTGCTGGGTCCTCTTGGCAGTGACGAGCATCGTTTCCTCTCGGGTCCACTCAATTTTCACCGGCTTACGGGTAACCATACAGGCAAGGGCGACATGAATCTGGGCATAGATGTCCTCCCGCTTTCCATAGGCTGCTCCAATGGCAGGCTGAATGGTCCGGCAGTCCTCCTTCGGGATTCCCAGGGCACGGATGATATTGAGGCGGTCAAAGAAGACACTCTGTCCTGGGGAATAGATGGTGAGAATCCCTTTCTCATCATAGTAGGCTAAAGCCGCCTCAGATTCCAAGGGGGAGTGGTCCTGAGGGTGGGTTTTGTATTTCCGTTCCACGATCACATCCGCCTCCTTGAACCCCTTCTCCACATCCCCTTTTTCTAAATGATAGTGATACAAAACATTTCCTTTCTCATGGACCTTTGGGGCATCCGGTTTCATCGCCTCTTCCGGGTCATAGACCCCAGGAAGAACCTCAAAATCCACCTTCACCCGTTTCACCGCCTCCAGGGCGATCTCCCTCGTCTCTGCCACCACCAGGGCAATGGGCTCCCCGATGCACCGCACCTTCTCCTTCATGAAGACTTGCTGATCCCGGATCTTCTTCCCATGTGCGTTCTCGCCCGGAATATCCTTCCAGGTCAAGACCTTCACTACACCGGGATATTTCTCCGCTTCAGAGGTATCAATACCGAGGATTTTGGCATGGGTAACGGTAGACCGAACCGTAGCTCCGTGGAGCATCCCCGGCACCTTCAAGTCCGCCGTATACTTCGCCTCTCCAGCCACATGCTTTCTTGCCCCAACCTTATCCTGGGACTTCCCCACAATCTTGAAATTCCAATTCTTCCACGGGAGTTTGTCATCCTCTTCATCCACATACTTGGCGATGCGGAACTTGCCCTTCATCAGGTCTTCCTCTTTGAGTTGCCCAGCGGCAAACTTTACCGCCTCTATCAACTGCTGATACCCTGTGCACCGGCAGATATTCTTATGGATGGCGGTCTTTATCTGCTTCTCCGTCGGATCCGGATGCTTATCCAAGAGTGCTTTAGTGGACATGAGAAACCCTGAGGTACAGATCCCACACTGGAATCCCTGAGCGGTAATAAACCCCTTCTGGATAGGATGGAGTTCACCATCTTTTGCGAGACCCTCCACCGTCTCGATATTCTTCCCATTCGCTTTTTCGGCAGTCACGATGCAGGCGTAGATCGCCGTTCCATTGATGATGACCGTGCAGGTTCCACAGGTCCCGATATCGCACCCCTTCTTCGCCGCGGTCAGATCCAGGTCCTCCCGGAGGATATCCAGAAAATTCTTATCCTTCGGAACCTCTAATTCCACAGGCTCCCCGTTGATGGTCGCCCGGAATGACATCCTCTCCGTTTTGGGTTTTTCAGTTACTAAAGTCGCCATGTTTTACCTCCTAATTTTATGTTTTGCATTGCCAATTGCTATTTTTCATTTTGCTTTGAATTTTTATCTCGTTTCATTCACCGTTCTCAACTCACTATTCACTATTCGTCTCCCAATCATCCAAAAGCAAAACCGGCACTTTATCACTTTTATCAAACCCCTTTACATCCAGACCCAAAATAATGAGACTATTGGCACTGCTGAAAGAGGTCAAAAGACTTGACCCCTGGGCGGAGGTGGGAGTGGTTACAAACCCTGGTGCCCCATCCGCCTCAGGCGGATTGCCTGTGTCCCTATTCTCTACATACCGTGTAACCGCAGTCACATAAACCTCCCTCTCCTCCTTCCGCAGTAACCCCTTTCCCTGTAAGGTTGCCCGAACAATAGTAGGACTCCAATCTTTCCGATCCATCATTTTGAATAGTGCGGGTTTGATAAAGAGTTCATTCGTTACGATTGCAGAAACGGGATTGCCGGGGAGTCCAAAGACAAGAGTATCTTGTAGCCGTCCAAAAAGTAAAGGCTTCCCCGGTTTCACCGCCACCTTCCAGAACAAGACCTCCATCCCCATCTTCTTCAAAACCTCCTGCACCAGGTCATAATCTCCTACCGAGACTCCTCCAATTGTAACAAGAACATCCGCCTTCAATCCTTCCCGCATCTTCTCTTCAATCTCGTCGCGACGATCTTTGGCGATCCCGAGATCCACAGGGATTGCCCCATACCCACTCAAAAGAGAACTCAAGGCATAGGAACTACTATTCCGAATCTTCCCGGGTTCAAGAAGTTCACCAACGTCCAAAAGCTCATCCCCTGTCGCCAGAAGCGACACTTTCGGTTGTTTGGACACCTTTACTCTTTGAAAACCCAAAGAGGCAAGAACTCCCAAATCCGCAGGTTTGAGACGTCTCCCTTTTTTCAAAAGGAGCGTTCCCGGACGAACATCCCCCCCTGCCGATCGAACATTCTCCCCTATTTTCACCTCTTTCAGCACAGTCACTTCATTTCCATTGGATTCAACCCTTTCCAGAGGGACTACGGCGTCCGCTCCCTCGGGGATTGGGGCACCCGTCATGATCCGCATCGCTTGACCTTGTAGGACATGCCTCTCGCTTGTCTTCCCAGCCGCAACCTCACCAACAACATTCAGCATAACAGGACGTTCTGAGGAAGCACCCCGGACATCCCCTGCTCGAAGGGCATATCCATCCATCGCCGTATTATCAAAAGGAGGAATCTCTTCCGAAGCCACAACATCCTCCGCCAGAACTCGTCCAGAGGATTCTCGGAGATCGACCGAAACAGTTCCGATGGTTGTTACTTCTTTAAGTATTATTTCTCTTGCTTCTACAACAGTAATCATCTTCTTTTTCTCTCCCTACCTACTGTCTACTATCTACTATTTTAACAGGATCATCTTCCGAGTGGCGATGAAATCCCCTGTTTGTAGACGATAAAAATAAATCCCACTGGAAACATTCTTCCCTTCCCATTCGACTTCATAGACTCCCGGCTCCTGAAACTCATCCACTAACGTTTCCACCTGCTTCCCAGTTATATCATAGACCGCTAAAGTAACGTGTTTTGTGATTCGTGATTCGTGATTCGTATCTGGAATCTGATAATGGATCATTGTGATGTGGTGGAAAGGATTTGGCTCATTATGATATAACATTACCCTTGAACTTGGAATCCTAACTCTTGAATCCTCTTCCTTGACTCCAACCTGTCCGTTACCATCTGTCTTGATCAGGTAGACATCAGACCCCCCTGCACCAAAGGAGCGTGTAGTTCCTGCGATGATATACCCTCCATCTGGAACGGTCTGTTGGACAGACCAGCCATGATCCTCTTCGGTTCCGCCGTAGGTCCTTGCCCAGAGGGTAGCTGCCAGAGAATCTGTCTTGAGCAGGTAGAGATCCTTCCCGCCAGCTCCGAAGGAGGTGGTCCCTCCTGCAATGATATATCCTCCATCTTGAACAGTCTGCTGGACAGACCAACCCTCATCATTAGCAGTGCCGCCGAAAGTTCTTGTCCAGAGGGTGTCCCCTAAGGAGTCGGTCTTGATCAGGTAGACATCTCCATTGCCTGCACCAAAGGAGGATGTGTATCCTGCAACGATATACCCTCCATCCGAGGTCTCCTGGACAAAGGTGGAAGCCTCATGATTCGTGTCCCCGTAGGTCCTTGTCCAGAGGGTATCCCCTAGAGAGTCCGTCTTTATTATATAGAAATCCCATCCGCCTGCACCAAAGGAACGCGTATCTCCTGCGATGATATACCCCCAATCTGA
>JADFOU010000078.1 GCA_022562655.1 candidate division TA06 bacterium | reverse complement strand
ATGTTGATGTTCGGAAGGAATGAGTGTCAGTTTCTGTTATTTACTTCGATGTTTCTTAAAAGAAGTTAATGAAAAGGCTTAAAGTCAGGAACTTACCCCAATTCTTTTACGTATAGATTCCTGAATTCAAGTTTGACATTTTATTATTAACATTCGATCATCAAGTAAAAGGGGATAAAGATCTTATGACCCTGCTTACATTTTTGAACTTCCTCTTGGGCAGTCTAATGCTGTTCACCACTCTGGAGGAGCCTGAAAAAATGAGCCAATCTCAGAATCAAACGGTGCTCAACCCGCAAGGCAAGGAAGTCATGACGCTGGGAGGCGGATGCTTTTGGTGTATCGAGGCGGTTTTTGATGAACTCAGGGGTGTGGAGGGGGTGGAGTCTGGTTATTCAGGGGGTCAGGTTGAAAATCCAACTTACAAGCAGATCTGTACAGGGACAACGGGACATGCAGAAGTGGTTCAAGTTACATTCGATCCCGAATTCATTTCGTTGAAAGATCTCTTGCGGGTTTTCTTTACCGTCCATGACCCCACTACCCTGAATCGCCAGGGACCGGATGTCGGACCGCAGTATCGCTCAGTGGTTTTCTATCGCAATCCGGAACAAAAATCCACAGTTGAGGAGATGATTCAAGAGATTCAAGGAGAAAAACTGTGGAACTCATCTATTGTCACAGAGATCGCCCCGTTTAAGGTATTTTACAAGGCAGAAGATTACCATCAAGAGTACTTTAAACTGAACGGAGAGCAACCCTATTGCCGTATCGTGATTGCACCGAAAATTGCGAAATTCCGGAAAGAATACCGGGAGAGACTGAAAAGGGAATAGCCTGTTATTTGAGGTTGAACCTTACTAATTAAAATTTGACAGATAGTTCTTACAGATTCGTTGTAGTTTGCTTTGCTGGGGGAACCAGAAGGTGATGCTTCCCCACCTTCGCCCAAAACAGGCTATGGTGGGTCGCAATGAAAATAGAAGAGTCAAACAGCCGAGGTTTCACAACCTCGGCTGTTATTTTTGGAGGAGGTTCATCAGGTTCCTCAGATAGCAATAAAGGTAAAGCAAATTCTCCTTGACGAAAGGGAAATGATCTGGTATATAGAAAGTCAGCGGATTAAGCGGATTCAGTTAAATTGGTAATTTCGCTTGTATTCATAAAAGGAGGAATTCGATGAGAAAGGCTTTATTTCTGCTCATACTTCTCACAGGATGTGCCAGCAGGAATCCCTATATTACTGGAGGGATCATTGATCTTCAGCAGAACCGCACCAATGATGCCATTGAACAGTTTCAAAAAGCGATTGAAGTAGATCCCCAGAACCCAGATGGTTATATCTGGTTAGGAAAGGCCTATGCCGCACAGAAAAAATACAATGACGCCTGCGATGAATTTGACAAGGCCTTTCAAATTGATCCCGCTAAAAAGGGGAAATTGGAGAAGGACCGAAGTTACTTCTGGGCGAGCTATCTCAATGCGGGAGTTGAGCACCTCAACAAGCAGGATTTCACAGGCGCAGAAAAGCGCCTTCAATCCGCTGTGGATTGGGCCCCCGACTCCTCCGAGACTTATAATCATTTGGGATATGTCTATTCCCAAATGGATCGGGATGAAGAGGCGATCCAGTCCTATCGGAAATCTGTTGCCCTCAATCCTGATGATCCGGAGCCTCATATCCATTTAGTCCGCTTTCTCATTGACCAAGAAAAACTGGATGAGGCAATCGAAACCCTCAAAAAAGTGGAAGAGACCCATCCGGAGCATGCGAAAGCCCACTACTATTTAGGTGTTGCCTACTCCAATAAAAAGATGAACCCAGAGGCGGAGGAGCATTTCCAAAAAGCGGCAGAGTTGGATCCGGAAGACCGGGATGCCTTCTTCAATTTAGGGATCGTCCTCATCCGGGCGGAGAAATTTCAAGACGCCCTCGTTCCTCTTCAGAAGGTGACACAAATGGATGAAAAGGACAAGGAAGCGTTGTACTGGATCGGTGCCGCCCTTGTGAGGTTGAAAGAGTATGACAAAGCCATCGCATCCTTGACACATGCTATCGAAATTGATCCTACCTATGTCGATGCCTATGTCCAGAGAGGGATTGCCAAGCGTGAGAAGGGGTTGAAGAAGCAGGCAGCTGAAGATTTTAAAACGGCAGAAGAATTGAAAAAAAGCAGACCATAGACCATCGACTATAGACTTTAGACTAAAGTCCAGAGTCTAATGTCCAAGGTCTAAAGTCCAATGTAAAAAATGGGTCGAAAATCGAGAAAGAAGAAAGAGGCGAGACCGATCCGGACTGGAGGTCCTCAACCGAAGGAGCGGAAACCCTGGAAGGGTGTACATTTGGGTGTCTCTACTAAGGCAAAGGACCTTCCCATCCACTTCACAAAGAAAAACTACATCGGTTTTGCTATCGGCATCCTTACGATCGCCTCAGGATTCCTCTCCCTCTCCCAGGGCTCCATCACCCTGGCCCCCATCCTCTTGGTATTGGGCTACTGCGTCATCATCCCCATTGCCATAATACTGAAATGAAACCACGAGATTTCACAGATTTTCGCAAGATTATTTCTTTTCTGGGCCAATCTAGTTCCGCCTCAGGCGGATTGTGGTTTATTCTACTTTCATTTTTTCTTTCTGGTTGTGGAGAAAAATCTCCCAGAACCCAGGGCTATGTCTTGGGAACTACGGATAAGGTTGTTACCCTCGATCCTGCCGATGCCTATGACTACCTCTCCGGAAATATCATTGAGAATGTCTTCGACCGCCTCGTTCGCTATCAAGTCGGCACCACGGAGATCGAACCCAGCCTCGCCACCCAGTGGGAAATAAGCCCCGATGGAATTACCTACACCTTCACCCTTCGAGAAGGGGTGAAGTTCCATGACGGCACGGACCTGACCCCTGAAGCGGTCAAGTTTTCCCTGGATCGTGCCAGAACCCTGGGTGGGGATCCGGGGTTCCTTTTGGATGTCATTGAAGAAGTCTCGATTGAAGATAAAGGAGCAAAGGCAGGTCCGATTCGGGCAGGCCTGCCTGTGGCACCAGGGAAGGTGATCATTCAACTGAAATATCCCTTCACCGCCTTCCTCTCCATTCTGGCCTTCTCAGCCTCCTCCCCCGTGAGCCCATCCGACTATACGATGACCGAGAAGCATCCCGTCAATCCTGTGGGGACAGGTCCCTATCGAGTTGTCGCCTATCGAGAGGGGGACCTTGTGGAGTTGGAGGCTTTCCCTGACTACTGGGGGGAGAAGCCAAAAACCTCAAGGGTTATGATTAAGTTATACGACACTTCCTCCGCCTTGAAATTAGCCCTCCAGAACCAAGAAGTGGATGTTGCCTACCGCACCTTCACCCCTACGGAATTAGAGGATTTGAGAAAGAAGCCTGACCTCCAAGTCCTTGAGGGAGAGAGCCCAGCTATTCGCTATCTGGTCATCAATGTAACCCACTCCCCTTTCACAGACCTGAATCTTCGCAAAGCCATTGCCTGTGCCGTGGACCGGGAGGCGATCAATCGAATTGTCTATCTTGGAACCGTTGAACCTCTCTATTCGATGATCCCGATTGGAATGCTGGGGCATCTCCCTGTCTATCAAAAGCCTTATGGCAATGGGAATATAGAACTGGCTCAGGAATATCTCAATGCGGCAGGTTACTCCGAGTCGAAAAAGGCAGAGATCGACCTCTGGTTCACCCCAACCCATTACGGGGATGTTGAGGATGAGGTGGCTCAAGTGGTGCAGAAGTCCTTAGAAGCGACAGGTATGATAAAGGTTCAGCTTCAGAGTTCCGAATGGGCAGAATTTACAGATGCCATGGTCCGGAGTGCCTATGGCATCTTCCTCTTGGGTTGGTATCCTGACTATGTAGATCCTGATGATTACACCTATCCCTTTCTATCCACTGAAGGGGCAAAATCCTTAGGCTCCTTCTACAGCAATCCTGAGATGGATATCCTTCTTCGGAAGGAGCGCGTGGAGGTAGACCTTGAAGCCAGAGTGGGGATCTTCCATGAGATTCAGAATCTTCTGGCTCAGGAGGTCCCTTATGTCCCCCTATTCCAATCCAAACAGTATGCTGTCTTCCAAAAGAATATCCAGGGCGTTCTCTTAGAACCTACGCAGGTCTTCCGCTACTCCCTGATCTCCTTCACCCCTCTATAGTTTATGCTGGTTAAATAGTCATTGGTTAAATAGATAAATTTAACCAGTAAACTCTTTTAACCAATTGTCTGACTCTCCCATGGAAAGACCTGGTTCCCTCAAACTCTACATCATAACACGACTCCTTCTCGTCCTTCCGATGTTCCTCATCCTCCTCACCCTGGTCTTCCTGCTTCTTCGGATCGCACCGGGAGATCCAGTATTGGCCATGCTGGGTCCCAAGGCTCCGCCGGAACGTATCGCTGAACTTCGAGAAGCCCATGGACTCAACCGCCCCCTTCCCGTTCAATACTTTACTTATTTAGCAGGGATCTTCACCCTTGATCTCGGCCGGTCCATGCTGAACGACAAGGAGGTCCGCCATATCATTGGACAATCCTTCGGTGCAACCTTGGAACTCACCCTGATGGCCATGATCATCGCCATGGGTGTGGGAATTCTTGCCGGGACCTTCGCCGGCAGGAAAAGGGACTCCCCTCTGGATTTTATTACTCGCCTCTATGGTATCCTGATCTACTCTACCCCCATCTTCTGGTTGGGGATGATGTTCCAGTTGATCTTTGGCGTTCAATTGGGGTGGTTCCCCACAGGAGGAAGGATCACCCCGTTTCTGGAGCCAAAAGGGGTGACCGGTCTCTATCTCCTCGACAGCCTCCTCACTGGAAACTTCTCCGCCTTCCTCTCCGCTCTCCATCATCTTGCCCTTCCCGCCTTGACCCTCGGTCTCGTCATCTCCGGGATCTTCACACGAATGGTGAGGGCAAACGTCATCCAGACCATGCGGTCCGATTATGTGGAGGCAGCCAGAGCCAGAGGGATTCCAGAACGTTTTGTCCTCTGGCGATATGGGTTCAAAAATGCCCTCATTCCCGTTGTCACCGTCATGGGTCTGGAGTGGGCCCTCCTCCTCGGGGGGGCTGTCCTCACCGAAACCACCTTTACCTGGCCCGGATTGGGAACCACCCTCCTCTATTATCTTAAAAATCGGGACTATATCGCCGTTCAAGGGATCATTACCTTTTTCGCCTTAATCGTGATCTTCTTCAGCCTTTTAGTAGATCTGATCAATGCAGCAATTGACCCGAGGATAAGGTACTGATAGATATTAGAAATTGGTTATTGGAAATTGGAAAATGGTTATAGAAATTAGAGATTGGGAATTTGTTAAAACCACTTTCTGATTTCCAATTTCCATTACAAATTTCAATTTTCTAACAACTACTTTCCATTTTCAATGTTCTAACAAAATGCGCTGGAAACTTTCTTACCGAGAGGCCTCGGGATTTTCTAAGGCGGTCGTATGGACAGGAGGGGGGATCGTCCTCCTCTTCCTGTTGACGGCTCTCCTCTCCCCCTGGCTGGTTCCCTACAATCCAGTGGACTATGAAGAGAATCAACCCTATACCTCTCCGGGTTCTCAAAACTGGATGGGAACTACGAAATTGGGCTATGATGTCTTCTCCCGTCTCCTCGCTGGAAGCCGCATCGCCTTCACCGTCATACTCCTTGCCACCTCCTTCGCAATGTTCATTGGTCTCCCCTTGGGTTTGATCTCAGGATACTCCCGAGGTAAGATGGATCGCTTCCTGGTGATGGTGATGGATTCGGTCTATGCCTTTCCCTCTCTTCTTCTGGCTATTACCGTTGCTGCCCTCCTGGGGAGGGGGGTCGTCAATGCCGCCCTGGCCATCTCCGTCGTTTATATCCCCCAGTATTTTCGAGTCATTCGGAACCATGTCCTCTCCGTTCGGGAGGAGGTCTATGTCGAGGCAGCGAGGGGTCTCGGGGCATCCCGCCGTATCATCCTTCAGAAGTATATCCTCTTCAATGTCATCCAGTCCGTTCCTGTCATCCTCACTTTGAATGCAGCCGACGCAATCCTCACCCTTGCCGGGTTAGGATTTTTGGGCTACGGCGTCACCCCACCCACACCGGAATGGGGATACGACCTCTCCAAGGCCATGGGCGATTTCGCCAGTGGGATCTGGTGGACCTCCTTCTTTCCCGGTGTCTTCATCGTCTTCTTAACCCTGGGATTTTCACTATTGGGAGAGGGATTAAACGACCTCCTCAATCCCTTGTTGAGGGGGAAGAAATAAAAGGGGTTGAAAGGTCATTAATAAGTTTGTTTTATTTACGATTGAGAGTATTCTCAAAGTAAGCTATTTTCGAATTTTCCTATTTTCGAAAATTCGAAAATAGGAAAATAGTAATAAATCTATAATTCAATGAAGAAAAACTAGTGAGAACGTTGAGAAATTGGATTTGGACACGAATTATTTTTCTCTGTCTCCTGCATACAACCTACTATCTACTCCCTGCTATAAGTATTGCCCAGATCAATTTTGAGAGGACCTATGGCGATACCAGCAATGATCAGGGAAACTCAGTCCAGCAGACCTCAGATGGGGGGTATATCGTTGCAGGAAACACGTCCTCCTTCGGTGCAGGCTCGGATGATGTCTACCTGATCAAGACCGACTCTCTGGGGGACACCCTCTGGACAAAGACCTACGGCGGCACTCTGAGTGATGTGGGTACTTCTGTCCAGCAGACCTCCGATGGAGGGTATATCATTGCAGGATATACAAACTCCTTTGGTGCAGGTTTGTTTGATGTTTACCTGATCAAGACCGACTCTTTAGGGGATACGCTCTGGACCCAGACTATTGGTGACACGAGTAATGATTATGGTAACTTTGTCCGGCAGACCTCCGATGGGGGATATGTCATTGCCGGGTTTTCAAATTCATTCGGTCCGGGTGATGCAGATGTTTACCTGATCAGGACGGACTCTCTGGGGGACACCCTGTGGACCAGGACCTATGGGGGTATCAGTACGGACATCGGGTACTCCGTTCAGGAGACGCAGGATGGTGGGTATATCGTAACAGGCAACTTCGGTGCAGGTTCGGCGTTTGTCTACCTGATTAAGACTGACTCTTTGGGAGACACCCTCTGGACAAAGACCTATGGAGGGATCAATACCGATGTTGGCAGATCCGTTCAAGAAACCCCTGACGGAGGATATATTATTACGGGTTCAACTTCGTCCATTGGTGCTGGTTCTAATGACGTCTATTTGATCAAGACGGACTCCCTGGGAGATACGCTGTGGACCAGGACTTATGGAGGCACCAACAGCGATGAGGGTCTCTCAGTGGATCTGCTCTCAGATGGAGGATATGTCATCGGCGGCTCGACAAACTCCTTCGGGTTGGGTCTGTCAGATGTTTATCTGGTCAGAACGGATTCTCTGGGAAACCTGGTCTGCATGTCGACCTTTGGGGATACTGCTTCTGACTGGGGTCGTTCTATTCAGCTGACTTTTGATGGGGGGTATATCCTCACTGGCTGGACGGATTCCTATGGTGTAGGCATGTTTGATGTCTATCTCATCAAGACAGTACGGTGCGGAGGGGTAGGAGTTGAGGAAACTGAGCCTGATTTGGGTGAATATCGAATTTCGATTTTAGAATTTCGATTGTTCCAGAATCAGCCAAATCCATTCTACCACTCCACCACCATAAGCTACTCCCTACCAGCCTTCAGCGATCAGCAGTCAGCATTCAGTAGAGAACTGAAAATCCCTGTTCGTTTAGATGTATACGATATTACTGGGAGGTTGGTGGAGATGCTTGTGAATGAGCGTCAAGAGCCAGGAGTTTATAAAGTCCAGTGGGAGGGAAAGGACCAAGCCAGCGGAATCTACTTCTATCGTCTTGAGGCCCGAATCGGGCAGACAGGGGATTTTGTGAGGACGAAGAAGATGATCCTCCTCCACTAATGTTTTGTTTATTTTCAGATCTGGAAATGGGGCAGTATTCAAAATGCCCCTACTTTTTTTAAAAAAGGGTTGACAGAACATCTATTGATGTGTTTTTATCAACTGAGAGAGGGATTTTTCCTATGAAAGTAATGTGCGAATATTCGAATATTCTAACATTAGAACATTCTAACATACGAAAATACAAATATAGCTATAAGAGTATTAATTATGAAGAGATCAATAACTGATTGGATCTGGACCCAAATCAAGTTTCTCTGTTTCCTAACTCCTACCTTCTCGCTACTCCCTACTGTATCTATTGCCCAGATCACCTTTGAGAGGACCTATGGCGATACCAGCAATGATCAGGGAAACTCAGTCCAGCAGACCTCAGATGGGGGGTATATCGTTGCAGGAAACACGTCCTCCTTCGGTGCAGGTTCGAATG
>JADFOU010000077.1 GCA_022562655.1 candidate division TA06 bacterium | reverse complement strand
AAACATATTGCCCTGGGGACACCTCTGTGTCTTTCCTCATCCCTTTCAGGAAGAGGGATAAACCTTATTCCTTAAAGGGAGTCGCCCTGAAGTCAGAAATTTGGGAGGCATTGCGAGGGTTATTTGATTGGGAGACCTCATAAATTCCACTTCAAGAAATCTGCCTTTCTCGCTTTCGCACGAAAGCGAGAAAGACTTCGGTTGAAAGATGCCCCTCTTGACCATCCGAAGCGGGAATTCCTTGAGAGAATGGGATTTTTAAGAAGAGAAAATTGACTTTGGAATCAAAAAGGGCATCCTTTTACGGATGCCCTTAAATAGTCTTGGGCGAGTCACTATATGAGGATAGTAGACTCAACCTGCATGAGGCGGGATGCGGCTACCCCCCTTGACTTGCCAGCTGGATCAACTCCTCTTTCTCCAGTGGAGCGATGAGGAAGCAAAGGAGATCCCCATCTTTCCAGAAAAGACCGTTGTAACCCATGTGACTCCCGGACTGATAAGTCTGACCCTGGGCCCGATTCTCCCGCATACCTCTCAACGGAATCCCGCTCCCCTCACACATATAGAGGGAGATGATGTCCCCTCCTCGCTCGTAGGAAAGGCAAGCAACTCTTCTGTCTGAAAAGTAACAGACCTTTCCTCCGATCAGGGTCCATCCTTCCAAAGAGGGAGTATGAATCGGTATGGAGACCCTACCCCGGAACCACACTGTGATCTCCTCGGGATTGGATGAGGCAAACTCCACAGGAGATACCCGGGAGATTGCGTGGATATGATCATTCACAGACTCGACAAGGATCGGAGCAGCTTGAAGAGGCGTCTCTGTACGGAGATAGAGAAATAACCCCAGCACCACAATCACCCCCAAAGTGGCAGTGGCAGTAGCAGGAAAAGACTTTAAGGAAAAGAGTGAAAAAACCCGCTCTGAAAATCCGCCAGAGGCGGATTCCATCTGAGCCAGAATCCTCTCCCGCAACCCAAAGGGTACTTTCGCCCAGGGAACCTTCTTCTTCAGGAGAGACTTGATCCTCCCCTCCTCCTCCAAACGCTCTCTGCAGAGAGAGCAGGTAGAGAGGTGATCCTCAATCTCCTTCCGCTCTTCCTTCCCAAGTTCATTGTCAAGATAGGGTGCAAGATACTCATCAAGATGTTGACAGTTCATAGGCACCTCCTTACGTCAAGTGGCAGTTTGCAGAAGCAGTAGCAGTCAACTGCCACTGCCACCTGCAACTGCTACTGTAATTTTCAATGGATGTATCCCATCTTCTTCGCATATTCATAAAGCCTTTCTCTCAGCATCTTCCTCCCCCGGGAGATCCTTGACCGAACGGTCCCAATGGGACAGTCTAAAACTTCTGCGATCTCTGCATAAGGAAGTCTTTCCATGTCCGACAGCCAAACGGCCACCCGGAACTCCTCTGGCAGTTTCCTCAGAGCATCCTCCACATCATCACTCAAGAGTTGATCAAAAATCTCCTGTTCCGGGCTCCTCCCCTCGCGAACGGATGGATGAAAAGGAGCCACCTTTTCAAAATCCACCCAGTCCGGTCCCCGCTTCTCCTTTCGATACTTGTTAATAAAGGTATTGGTCAGGATTTTAAAGAGCCAGGCTTTGCAATTTCCTTCTTTTCTATAAGTATGGAAGGAGCGGAAGGCCTTGATGTATGTCTCCTGCACCAGATCCTGGGCATCCGCATCATTCCTCGCCATTCGGAGGGCGGCATTGTAAAGGGAGTCCATGTGGGGGAGGGCAAGGACCTCAAACCTCCGCCTCTCTTTCTTTCCAATCGCTCGCCTAAAGATTCCCATGTTCATGTTCTTTATATTCAAACAAAGGGTACTAGAAGAAAGTTCCCTGTATTTCTGGTTAAATAGTGATTGGTTAAATAGTTAAATACAACTCTTTAACCTAATTTCTTGGAACACAAAGGATACCATAGCCCAGGTGATCTAACAGTATTTTCGGATTTTAGACGTTTGTAAGCGGAAAGCAATGTGGCGAAGTCTTTTAGCAGACACGTAATTTGTGATATGACGATTACAAACAAAGTGGCCACCATAGTGATATTCTTCTTACTATTTTTTCTTCTTGCCTATTATCGTATTTCACTTTGAGAATGTATAAAAAATTGGTATATTATACACCGCCTTCTAATTCTGTTTGAAATATGTATTCAGTATTGATAGGAAAAGAAGAAAAATATCTGTTATTATTTACAGTATGAGTTTGACTTTTCAAAACATCTACTTCAGTACCGATGTACTCTTCAGCATAACAACCGGGATTTTTCATAATTATTTTTGCACAGATCAGTTTTTCACTGATGGATTCGATCTCCATGTCTGATTTAATTTCATAAAAGGGAGTCGTTGTCCCATTTTCATATAAAAGTTTGTACTTTCTTCTAAGTTTCTCAATGCCAGTCGTGTCGGGGTTCGCCCACAGAAAGTAACGTCCCGGATCATATATTATAGCACAAATGCTAAAAGGTGAAGAACAGGTCGATGTAGGAGACCTTCCAATATAGGTTGCACCGACATAATAAGAAGAATCAAATGTCATGCTTTCCATTTTATGAATATACTCATTAGATGTAATACGTTTTGCATCTTGTAAGTTTCTATTTTCTAATACACTCACATCAAGCGTAATCTCTGAATTAGAATTGACTGGTTCCTGGTAAACATCCTTATGGAACAACCAATATTCTTCGGTATGTCTGAGTTGATATCCTTTCTGTTCACCAATTTTAACCCTATACCATTTATTGTCTTTTGTAATTTCCAATACTCTAAGCTGAAGACTTGCGACAGCGTATTTCGCAATTTTGGCTCGGCTATTCGGTTCTGCTCGTAGTGGAATAGAATCCTGGATCACAATGACGAGCTCACCCACCTCTGCGGCAAATAGGTAATTTATTACAAGAAATTGGAAAAATATTATAAGAATAAATAGCTTCTTTTTCATATCCTTTAGTCTTCTATGTCATTTCGAACAACTTGGTGGTTGGCTCTATAACTTTTTCAAAGCGACGACCTTCAACGGATGGGGGAGAGGACCTGCCCGAAGGCGGAGAACCATCCCCTCTGCCTCTTCCAGTGTGAAGTCACCGGGAACCATGAAATCCGCATTAGGCGGACCCAAAAAAGATTTCCTGAGGATCGGAGCGGAGAGACACCTCCCATCCAAAATCACGCCTATGGGACGATTGAGATGATCTCGAGTTCCTCTGGAGAGTTTCTTCCTCCCTTCCTTGGTAAGGACGAGTTGAAGGATGGGTCGGCTCAATTCATCAAAGGCAACACTGGCTTCCGAAACCTCCTTTTCGGTGAGGAGAAGTTCCTGAAGGATGAGAGGTTTTGTCACATCCCCTCTCTCAAAGACCAATAGGGCCCCTTCACCATACCGCTCTTGAAATTCCGGAGAAAGGGGTACTTCCAATTCGGAATCCGGAATCCGGAATTCGGAATCCCCTGCCTTCCGGAGGAGGGTAGAGACGGGTTCTTTCGGGAATTGGGAAAGGTGAATCCTGAGGATACCCGGAGCGATGAGATGTTCTACGATCTTCTCTGGACTCCCCGGATAACGGAACCCCACCCTCATTTTATCCCTCTCCGCTTGAACCCCTACCTCTGTGAATTCTTCACCCTCCATCCGCTTGATCAAAACCTCCCTCACCCCCTTCATACCCCCTTTCAGGTCCAACCGATATCGGGATGTGGGGATCTGGATTGTAACCGGTTTGTTATAATCAGAAAAGAGAAGTTCCCAGTAGATTTCGGATTTCGGATTTCGTCCGTCTAAGGCGGAGAAAACCAGCACACGCATGGGGAGAGATGTTTTAGGGTTGAGCCAGAGTTCCCCCTGGAGTTCCGCCTCCATGGAGGGATCCAGAAACGGGGCATTCGGCTCAAAACCGTAGACGAGGCAACTCTTTCGTTTCAGTCGATCTTTTCTAAGAAACTCAAATTTTGGGGAATGGAGGATGCGGAACATCTGCCGGAGAGGCTCCGTCTCCTCGCCCCTCGGGCGAACCACCCACTCCTTCCTTTCTGCATTCCATTCAAACTGCTCATCACCCGAGGCGATCCACTTTCCCTTCTCCTTCATTTCACCAAAGTGCCAGGCACCCTCAAATTCGATTCGATCCCGATAGTGGAACAGCCCTTTGAACTCCCCTTTCACTCCAGGTTTCTGAAATCTCCACACAAATCGAAAACTCCTCTGGTTCTTCAACCGAGCTAACCCTATCTTTACTGGATTCTCTGATTCGTCCCGGGGCTCCTGATTTGAGTAGGATAAAGCAAAATAGAAAAGGGTTGCTGCAAAGAGAATAAGAGCAACCCTTACCAGTGGATTTCTGACCAAAAAATCAGTTAAATGGTTAAATGGTGATTGGTTAAATTGAACCATTTGACTATTTAACCGAATCGAAGCCTGTCCTGCCCGCCCGTGGGTGGGGCTAAGGAGAATCGGGCTCGGGGCGGCAGGCCAGGGATCTCCGTTGTCCGCCTAAGGCGAACCAAACCCAAGTGTAGGAGAATTACTAGTCACCCATCAAATTTTTGTTTAGAAATCAGTTCCCAAGGAGAAATGAGTACGCATCTTGGAAGTGGTGGATTGGGTCCATCCCGTAGTGGCCCAGGCGAAATCAAGTTTGAGGACAAAAAAGGAGAACCGCATCCGGGTCCCAAAACCGAAAGAGGCCTTGAGGTCATCCAGTTCGAACCCGAGGAGCCCTCGATCCGATGAGGATGAAACCCGGAAGTCCCCGACACGGTCTGTGACAGCTCCCAGATCTGTGAAGAGGACCCCTCGAATCCCCCGAAATTCCATGAGAAGGGGGAAGGCGATTTTCATCCGATCGATGAGAGGATAGCGATATTCTAAGTTGAGGAGGCCGACATTTGAACCGATGAACTCGTAGTCATCGAAACCACGCAGGTTTTGACTCCCCCCCAGATAAAAATTCCCCTGAATCCTGTCTTCTCCCCAGGAACTTCCTCCGACTAGGCGAGTGGCGAAGGTAGATCGCTTTCCAACGCCGACATACTTTCGGAGATCGGCAACGGCTGTCGTGAAGGAGAAACCGCTTCCCATGAAGGTCTTCCCGATGGAGAGTCTATGCCGACTGCCATTGACCGGACCGGTGGAGCCCCAGAGGGAGGTATCTTTTGTAAACGCGAGGCTTGGAAATAAAACAAGGGCACCCAGGGTATCCTGATAGACGATCTCCCAATTATTCCCAAAATCATTTCTGAGAAGAGCCTGAATATCCCGAATCGAGTAGACCTCGAATTGGAAATCGAGGCGATGAAACCGGTCAAAGGGATACTGAATCAAACCGACTCCTCCATAAATCTTCCGTTCCGCAACCAGGACTTCGTTAATTCCAGCTCCAAGGAGATAGTAATCCTTCTGCTGATAGAGGGCCAACCCATAGTCGATCCTCTTGGGAAGATACCAGTAGAGAAGGAGGATATTGGAGTCCAGGATGTTGGAGGAGTAGAAGTCCGTCCCCAGGTAGAACCGGTGGTTGCCAAGGATATCACTGAAGGCGACCTGGCTCTGTCCGGAGAAGCCAAAGGTGGTGGAGTAGGAGAATCCACCTGCTGCCCAGTCAGGGGAGAGATGGAACCCAACCTTCTTGGAGTTGAGGGAGAGGGTATCCTGGATAGAGACAGTGTAATCAATCTCTTCTTCCTTCTTCTCAGATTGGACTTTCTCCACCATGGGAAGATCCATCGGGCCCTTTATCATGTAAATGTCCCATCCTCCTTCTTCATAACCCGCTATAGCGAGACGCTCTCCATCATCGGAGAGTGAAAGGCTGAAGATCCTTCCAATGAGGTTGGTCAACTGAGTATTCTTTCGGGTCTCTAATTCGGTGAAGTAGAGATTGTTATCGAGGGTGTAGAGGATCTTCTCTCCATCTGGAGAGAAACGTGGGGAGGCAAGTCGTCCTGAGTGTCGTGAAGTGAGGGGTTCGGGCAACCTGCCCGATTCGGGCGGGGCAGTCGCCCCCACATCCATGAGGTAGACTGCATATTGACCATAGTGCCAGAGGGTATCTTCTGGAAGGGGACGATCTGAGACAAACGTGATCCTCTGACCCTCCGGGGCCCAGGATGGGTCTCGGTCGTCAAACCGGTCTTGGGTGAGGCGGGTGAGATCCCCCGTGGCAATCGTGAGGAGGTAGAGGTCGCTTGACCCGTCCTTCAACCCGACGAAGACGATCTCCTCTCCATCGGGAGACCAAGAGGGGGTGTAGAGACCATCCAGATCGAAATCGAACCGCTTCTCCACATCCCCATCAAGGGCATCCACAATATAAAGGCGGTCCAGGGCACCTCCCTTCGCAGAAAAGGCAAGTTTCGATCCATCCGGAGACCAGGTTATTCCTGCCCGGGTCATATGGAGGGACTCGAACCCTCCCGACCTTTCCCCCTTCACCAAGTGCTTCAACCTTCTCCCATCAATTGAGGAGATGATATAGAGATCTGAGTAGTTATTCCGGTCGGAGAGGTAGGCGATCTTCTCCCCATCGGGTGAGATGGCTGGGCTCACATTGAAGAAACTCTTCTCTTTCCTGTGATAGGTCAGCTGCCGGGCGACCTCATTCAACTCTTTCTTCTCAGCAAAGAGGGGCCAATACTTTCTCTTCAAGGAGTTGTGCCACTGCTCAGTGAGTTCCGACAGACTGATCCTCAAGGTTTTTTTAAAGGCTTTCTCAATCCCTCCAAGGGCCCTCGCCTGATGAAAAATCTCCCCTACTTTCTTCCGACCATACCGCTCAGAGATAAAGTTGAGGAGGGACTGTCCCTGTTTATAAGCCCGATAATCCCCTACAAAGTTCAACTCCCGTATGGAGAGGAGCCCCTCATGGATCACCACATCCTGCATCACCATCTCGACATCCCCCCGCGTCCCCTGAGAGGTGAATTCCGCCATCCCTTCCATCAGCCAGAGGGGGAGCTGGATAACGGTGCTGCGGGTGAGGAGAGATCCGATCCCACCCCCTCCATAGAGAAGATCGAATTCGAAGGCATGGGTCAACTCGTGGTGAAGGACGTGGCGAAAGTCCTCATAGGAGCCCTGAAATGGAACCACGACCCGGTTTTTGTAGACTTCTGTAAACCCGCCGGTGTATTCATCAATCAGTTCTAATATAACATTGGTCTGCTGAAAATCGTTGTGGGAATTGTAGATGAGGACGGGGATCCGCTGGGAGAGGGTGTGGTTGAAGTCCTCCTTCAACGCATCATTCGCCTCTTCGATGACCGTCGAGGCAAATCGAGCCAGGTCCTCCTCTCCCTGATAGTAGTAGATGTCAAAATGGGGGGTCTCCGTTTTCTGCCAGTGGAAGTCTTTATACTGGACTTTGTTCTTTCCAAAGACCTGAGCGTCCGCCTCAGGCGGATCAAAGGCAGGAAACAGGAGACAGGCGGTTGGAATCAGAAGAAAGGCTCCAAACTTTTGAAGAACTTTTTTCATTTATACCTCTCATGAGATTGGGGGAAAGTAACCCTTCCCTTCGTTCGTAAAGACTTATTTTCTCACAAAAGAGTTCCCACGAGGAGACCCAAGAGAAATGTTGTGACCAAAATTCTCGACTTTAAGAGATCGACCTTGTATCCTCTACGTAGAGCGATAAAGGCCAAAAGCGTTCCAAGACTATTGAGAAGCCAGAGGAAGGGACCCGCAACAACCTTGACCAGTAGGGGCCCTACCCAGGGGAGGAGTCCCAAGAACCCTAAAAGGCCGGCAAAAGCTTGAGTGAGAAGGCCAAAGAGGACGACGACCAGGGCGATCAGTTTTTTGTCCAATCCTAAGAGAAAACCCACGGTGATCAAGAGGAGGATTATCCCCCAGATCCCTACCATCCGCCAGCTGATCCTTTTAGTCCTGCCCGAATCCGAATCGAACTCTTGTCCCACCGTCTTCGGACTTCTTATTTTTCCTTCTCCTGTATCCCCTCCTTTCTCCATTCGATTTGGAATTGTTTTTGATATTGGTGATCTGAAAAGTAATTTCCTTCAAAATGGCAAAATGAGAAGAATGGATTTGTCAGTCTTAGATGAATTAAAATGAGGATTTACCTTATATTAATATACCTTTCCAAGGGAGGATTGTCAAATGAAAAAGCGGGGTAGAATTCCGTTGAATTGTTACCCTGAACAAAGAAAAGCCTCAACGGTTTTTCAGGCCGTTGAGGCATCGGAAAGGGAGATTATCACCTGAGGAGGATTAACTTTTGGGTTGCGGTGTAGGGGATCGATTCATCGAGCCCTCCAGTTGTAAGACGGTAGAAGTAGACACCGCTGGGGACAAGGGAGATGCCTTTCCTACCATCCCATCGGACTTGATAGACACCTGGCTCTTGTCGCTCATCCACCAGGGTCTCCACGATGCGACCGGTAAGGTCGTAGACA
>JADFOU010000076.1 GCA_022562655.1 candidate division TA06 bacterium | reverse complement strand
AATGAAGCAAAGAGTTATATAAGTAGCAGTTGCAGTGGGCAGTTGCAGTTTACTGCTACTGCTTTCTGCGCTCCGTCGCGTGCCGTCGCCAAAGTGGCTTTGGCACGTCGGCGACCAAAGCTTTGGAGCGTCGGCGACTACTGCCACTTTCCTTTTTAATATCTGTGTTTATACTCCAGGCCCGCATCATACTCCTTTTCGATATCACTTCCACTCCTCTGTCCGTATAAAGAAACCTTTTTCCCGAGATAGTACTCCACTTTAAACCGATTCGATTCCATCGCTAATAGATCTGCGGAATAACTCACAAAGAGATCTCTTCTGAGATACTTTCCAAATGTAAACCGTGCCCTTTTCTCTTCACTGAAAAGTTGTGTTTCCATTATAAGGGCATCGAGCCCAGTGGATCGTTCCAGTTCTCTGGAAAGACGCCTCTCTAAGTAGGCCATCCCTCTCTCTCCTGCTCCACTCATGATCCCCGTCATTCCTGATTCCGTAAATTCTTCCAGAGACATATTCAGAGTGAGGTATGCTATCATCTCCTCCCTCGAGAGGTCATCTTCAATGGGTGGAATTAAATCGAAATGGGGTTCTCTGAGAGTTCCCGTGGCATGTAGCTGAATCGTACCTGATTTCACTTGATCCGACCCATTGGGCTTGTATCGGATTTTCGTCTCTGCAAGGATGTCCATGGAGGGATTGAGCTCCGGTGAATTTGTAAATGTGAGAAGACCTTGCGAAACTTCGAAAGAATGGTCCATATAGAAAAACTCGCCCTGTACCGCTTCAAGGATTCCGGAGATAACCCTTCTTCCTGCTTCACCGCGAACCGAAATTTCTCCCTTGAATTCGATATCCGCGTTGGAATTTTTGAGCCAGATATTCCTCTCTGCTTGAATGTTGAATTCGTAAGTGAGATTGGAATTATTCAGGGGAACCTCTTCCGTAGATCTGAACTCGCGAAAGATGCCCCCCTCAATAATGGTAAGAGAGCCTTCAATCGCCGGAAAACCAGGAGTCCCCAGAATTCGCAATTCTGCGTCCACAAGGACATGAACATCTGAAAATCCATCAAAGGTAGACCCTTTCGCATGAATACTCACGTCAAAGGAGTCAGCCTGCAGCCTATTCAGATCAATCGCAACACTTCCTTCTGCTTCGATCCACCCTTCACCGCTTGATCCATGAAATCTCTCAAGAAAAATACGGTCTTCCTCGAGACGGATCACCCCTTCTGCTTTCGTTATCTGTGTTGAAGAGGAAGGAATGAACATCTCACCTGATGAGAGTTTCAACATCCCATCGAGCTCTGGTTTCGAGAGAGTCCCATGCAGGTCAATCTCTCCATAAATTTCCCCTTTGCTTACATCAAAGAGATCCCGAAAGGGTGAAAAAATCCACACACCAATGTTCTTGAGGTCCAGGTGGATGCTTATCTCTTCAGCATGGGTCGAAGGCTTCACAAACTGACCGTTCCCCAATTCACTGACCCAATCAAACGGAAGATACCCGCTGATGGTGCTCATCTCCCCTTTCCGATACAATTCTCCCTTCTCAACTGTGATCTTCCCATTCTCGTGGGAAAATGCAAGGGAGATGGAATCAAAATTCACGTTCCGGAGGGCGATGTGAGAATTCGTATGAGGATCAGAGGCTTCATCCATCCGGAAATCCCTACCCTCAAATGCGAATTGAAATCGTGGCGCCTCAAGGTTTCCCCTTGCTGTGAAATTGAACTTCCCGAGACCCGCAAAGTCCCATGGAAGATTGAGCAGCTTACTCACCCTGTCCAGCTGAACCCCATCGCCCTCGATCACCAGGAAAGACTCTCCTCTCCTACCCTTCCCTTCAATGGAGGTCCATAGATTGAGTGTCCCGTCCATAAAATTGATAGGTCCCGTAGATAGGGCAAATCCGTCTTCCTGAAGAGTAATGTGGATAGGTTCTTCGTTGGAGATTTCAAATTCCTTTCCACGGAAGTTGAGTTTATCCCAATGAATGAATGTTGTTTTCTTGATCTTATTGCCTTTACCGCTGATACGTAGGGTCTCTTCCGAAGTTACAGACTGAAGGGTATACTGAACATCTCCATTTCGGGAGTCAAAATGGAAATCCAAGGATTCAATCGTGCGGTTCAACATCTTCCAGTGATTAATCGCTAATTTCCCTTCCCCCGTCAAGTTTCTCCCCAGGGAAGAGAACTGAAGATCAGCAGAAAGTAGACCCGCTTTTTGATTCTGAAACTGAGGATCTCGAATCCAAAAGGATCCGAACAGAGAAGGATTCTCTGGAAATTTCCGCGAGACCAGATCACAGGAGAATTTTCCAGATATGGCCATCCCCTCAAGCAAGGGATACTCATCATAGAAAAACGGCAAAACCTCACTCAACTCCACATCTTTGGATTCAAGATTATAAAGAAGTTCATCCTCACTCTGGTCACCCGTAAGCTGGATCCGAGACCCCCCTTTCCTCACCATGAGGGTCGGTATAAAGAGCCGCTCATTTTTCATTTCCAGCGTCCCCTCCAGTTCTGATATGGTGAGGTGATGCAACTCACTTTCCCCAAGCGAGAAGGTCACAGTCCAATCTCCAAGTCCCCTCCCGATTCCCCGGACATTTCCATCAAGACGGGTTTCATAGAAGGGAAAAAAGCGAGAAAGATTCATTCTATCCAGCTCCCCGTCAAAATGGATGTAGGGAGGCGTTTCCTTTGTGTTGACGAGGATCCCGATCGTCCCACCCTGTAAATCCTCGGTGTTTAAGGTTAAAATTCCCCCTTCTAAGAGAACTCGAGCCTTCACTTCTCCAATGGCGAAACCCATAATGTTCCCTTCCTCAAATTCAAGATCCCCATTCAACCGGGGCTCGTTCCCTTCCAACCAAAATTCTCCCTCCAACTCCACAGATCCACTCATGGGAAGAGAGGGGAAGAAGAGACGACTCACTTCTTCAAGGGAAAGGGAGGAGTTCTGGATCATAAGTCTCGAATTGAAGACCCTCCCAGTGAAGTGAGATTGAGTTGTGGAAAGTGTGACCTTTCCACCTTCAATCATTTTGAAAACCCCCTCTTCTCCCTCAGGAAAGAAGACCACCTCCCCTTCCACTCCTTCGAACCGAACCTCCCCATTCTCAACGCCCTTTTTTTTGAGATTTCCCGATCCTTCCTTCAAATTCAATCGAATTCTCCTATTTCGGCTATTGAGTTTCCCTCCAAGATGGAGATCGGCAAGAATGTAATCCAAATTTTCTACCTCTCCGTTTTCAAAGTGGAAGTGGAGTTCCTTATAGATGAAAAGCTTAAGAGGATTATATCGTAAGTAACATTGTTCAATACGAACCAGAACGTCAGGCGTTCTTATCTCCACTCCGCTGAGAATCAAGTGGAAGAAAGGATTTCCCTTGATCCCTTGAATCTCCACCTCCCCTTCTTCACTGAAGGCGGATTCGAGCCTCATCTCACCGTAACGACGAATCCTCTCAAGCCCCCATTGACTTTGCAGGAGAAAATAGAGTGCAATGGTGAACAAGGATAAAAAGACAAAAACGACGACGAAAATACCTTTTAAATGATTCAATTTGACCATTGAACGATTTAACCATTCAACCTTAACTAAAACAGATGTCCGATGGAAAAGTAGATCTTCCCTCGCTCACTCGTACTCCTCTTTGGATCCTTGAGAGGATGTCCATAGTCAACCCGAACAGGGCCAATTACCGTGTTATATCGAATCCCAAAGCCTGCTCCTAAGCGTGCACTATCCCAACTCCAATCCCTCACCTCGTTCCAGAGCCCTCCCATGTCTACAAAATATCCAGCCCAGATCCGTTTATAGACCTGAAACCGGAGCTCGACATTGATATTTGGATTGAACTTCCAGACATTCTCCTTGCTCTGTCTCACCTCATCCAGACCCCGAATCACGTTCACCCCTTTCAACTCAAACCCCTCATCGAAGGGGACTTCCTTGTCTCCAAAGGGAAAGATCACTCCACACCTTAAGCGAGATGCAAGGACTACCTTTTTCAGAGGTTGATAATATATGGATCCTTCAAAGATCCAGCGTGTAAAACGATTGTCTCCCAGACCAATCCCGGCAACCTCAGTTGTGAGGTTTAAGAAGTGTCCTCTTCGAGGGTCAAGGAGATTATTACGTGTATCCCAGGAGCCAGAGGTCAGGAGCGAAGTGGTGAGATCCTGATCCTTGTCTACATCTTCACCATACGCCTTTTTAATCCTGTATTCCACATGCCCCTTAATATTCTGACCAAAGTCCCTTCCAATTCGGAGATCCCCACCTAGTGCCGTATACTGGGGATCGAGTCTGCTCGAATCCGGATCCGGATGCGGAATCCAGTTTCGTTCACGATTGACGAAGAAGTGGAGCATGCCTGTATAGGGGGTCGAAATGAGATAGGGTTCAACATAGCGAATGTTCAATTCCTCCAGATGAGACCCATTGAATCTCAGGTTGGGAGAGAAAGTCAGTTGAGCTGAAAGCCTCTGTCCGTTACCCGCGATATTGTTATGTCCCCATTCCCCCTTGAGGAGAAGCCATTCAGATGACCTGAGCCCACCACCAAACGCGATCCATTTCGGCTTTGCTTCTTTCACCCTGAAGAGAAGTTTTATCTTATCCTTTCCCTCCTCTTTCCCCTCCGGGACGAACTTTACGTCCTTGAAAAGACCCGTACTATAGATTCGTCTCTGACTTTCATATGCCTTCCGGGGTGAATAAACTTCACCGACCTTTACGGTTACTTCCCGTTCAATGATCTTTCTTCGAACCTTCTTATTTCCCTCGATCTCGATCCCTTCAACCCTGACCAGAGGACCTTCATCGATGTGAAATGTAAGAAGAACGCGATCATTCCCGATCCCCTTCGTGATATGGGGGTTCACCTCTGTATAAAGAAACCCCCGTTCTTCATAAGTGCTAAAGAGTGCAAAACGCGAAAGGGTTACCTTTTCCCGGAGGAGAGGTTCCCCGGGACGAATCAATACCTTCTTTTTCAGGAACTCCCTCTCGATCTGACGATTTCCCACAATCTGGATGTCATCAACGATAGTGAGGGGACCTTCATAGATCGTAAAGGTATAAGAGAGGGATTTCTTCTCCAGATTTTTATCCTCTTTCTGGTGTACAACCTTTGCCTCGAGATATCCATGAGCGTAATAGAGATCCTCAATCCTACGGATATCCCATGAGAGTAGGAAATGTTTATAAACACCCCCTTCACGGCTCTTCATCTCCTTCTTCAAACGGCGATCCGAGAGAGCTTCATTCCCCTCGAATTCGATCTTCTTGATGACCAAACTATCCGCCCTGTGGAGAGGTTGTTTCTCGGAGGCAAAAATTGACCCCGCCGTCAAAAGACAGAGGGGTAAGTATAAAATCCGATAACGGATGTAACCCCTGATCATTCTAACACTGGATAGCAATTTTGAGTGAAAAAATCGATTACCCTTCGATAAAAGAGGAAAAAAATCCAACCCGCCTGCCGAGCCCGAACCTCTCGCCCGATTCTCTTCACTCCACCCTCGGACGGGGTCGACCTGGGAGACGGAAGCAATGAAGATTTTCAATGTGGTCTGATCCTGTACATGCAATTTCTTGTCTTTAATATATTACACATATTAGGACGATTTGTCAAGCCATTAAGTTTCCAGCAGAGTAGAAGGTGATCAAAATAAGGTTGACATCACTCGCTGAGTAAGTTATTATTGACTTTGATTAAAATGAAGCGGTTCACAATGCACCAATTGGGGAGGTTGACTGGCATGAAACGGAGAGCTTCGCTGATCATTTGGAGATCTTCAATTCTAATTTTAACCTTCGCCTTAGGCGGACTCGGCTGTAGGTCTTCATCTTCTGAGCGACCCCACTCCCTCAAATGGGAAGTCGGGCAGTGGGTGAGATATCAAACCTTTTCTAAAGAAAAGAATGCACGTTCGGTTGGAGTCACTTCTTCTCCTACTGTGGAGGAGTTTAGTATTGTGGGACAGGAGAATTGGAACATCAAGGGAAGTCAAAGAAAAAAAGTTACCCCATCCCGACAAAAAAATCTCTATTGGTTGGAAATCTATGAGGAGCAATTGGAAAGTTCAGTAATCGTGAAACTACTCATCCCGGAAGGGATGAAGGAAAAGCCTGAGAGGATTCTCATCCAAAACGGTTCGAATCGGGCCGTGGAAGTGAGGGAGATCGAACTCCTTCTTGATGAGATATGGAAAGGGATGAGAAGTTATACAGAATTCCAATACGGTGGAATCACAGGGAGAAAGGAGACCCTTACCCTCCCAGCAGGAGAGTTGGAAACCTTCTCGTATGAAGTGGATATAGATGAAGAGAGGATTCATCTCTGGACTGCCGAGGCCATCCCTATTTGGGGGATTGCAAAATTATCCACTGATGAAATGGAGATGGTCCTCATAGATTATGGTCACACAGGTGCCTCAAGTCGAATCGGTGAAGAAGCGGTGGTGGCACAAGTGAAAGAAGAAGAAGAAAAAGAAAAAGAGGGAAAGAATTAGGATGCGGATATCCATCGAATGGCTGAAAGATTTTGTGGATTTTGATTTCGCCCCCCCGGACCTGGCAGAGGCCCTTGTGAGAATCGGAATTGGAGTAGAAAAATTGGAGAGTTGGGGGGAGGATTGGATTTTGGACCTGGAGATCACCCCCAACAGACCCGACCTCCTCTCTGTCTCGGGGATCGCTCGGGAGATCAGCGTCATTACCGGAAATCCATTGCGATTCCCAGAGGAAAAAGTGGTGGAGAAAGGAGTCCCCGTTCAAGATCTCGCAAAGATCACCCTGGAAGATCCGGAAGATTGTCCCCGATATGCCTCCCGGGTCCTCACTGGGGTTAAGGTGAAGCCTTCTCCCTCTTGGATGAGCCAAAGACTTGAGAAAACCGGTCTCCGATCTGTCAATAACATCGTAGATGCCACAAATTATACTTTGTTGGAACGGGGACACCCTCTTCATGCCTTCGACTTTGAGAAATTGGCCAATCATTCCATCCACGTTCGTCGGGCAAAGGAGGGGGAGTCTCTCGTCACGCTGGATGGGGTTCAAAGAACCCTCAACTCAGAGATCCTTTTAATCTGTGATGGAAAGGGGGCTGTTGCCCTTGCAGGAATTATGGGGGGAGCGGAGACGGAGATCTCTCTTGGCACCACCAATGTCCTGATTGAGAGCGCCTATTTTGATCCCGTGACCATCCGTAGGGGAGCAAGAAAGTTGGGTCTCGGTACAGAAGCCTCTTATCGCTTCGAACGAAAGGCGAATATCGAAGAGATCATATTATCGCTCAACCGTGCCGCCTCACTGATGAGGGAAATAGGAGAAGGAGAAGTGGCTCAGGGAGTGATTGACGTCTATCCCCATCCCATTCCCCAAAAAACCATCACCCTTCGCATAAAAAGGCTCCAGGAGATCCTGGGGGTCCCCGTAGAAGAGAAAGAGACGGAGAAGATCCTTACGGGATTGGGATTCGAGGTGGTAAAGCCAACTTCCCCTTCAACACCAATTACCAATCACGAACCCCGCCCCTACAAGGGGCGGGGCGAATCACCAATTACCATTCATGTCCCCTCCTTCCGTCGGGATTGTCATCGGGAGATTGATCTCATTGAAGAAGTGGCGAGGATCCTGGGTTATGACGCCATCCCTTCTCATCTCTCCCGGGGCGGACGATATGTAGGGAGACCCGACGAAAGGGAACGGCTGGTTCAAGAGATCCAGGATGCACTCTTAGGAAACGGTTTTACTCAAATCCGCTCCATCCCTCTCCTGAGTCCTGAGGATTCAGAACGCTTTACACCCATCGGGCTTAAATCGAAAGTTCTCCGCCTCCGGAATCCTCTCTCCAGAGACTTCTCCATTCTCCAAACCTCTCTCCTTCCCGGAATCCTCCATACCCTCCTTCGGAACCAATCCAAGGGACTCCCAATCCGGGGAGGGCAAGAGAATTTGGGAATCTTCGAGATCGGAAAGATATTTTACAAGTTGGAAGCAGAAAGCAAGAAGCAGCCCGAATCGGGACGCTTCACGCCTCACGCTTCCCCCTATTCTGAGACCCACTCCCTCCTCCTTGCCAGGTTGGAAAATCCAGGGGAGGGGAAGGGGTTCTCAATCCTAAAAGGGGTCTTGGAGACCCTTTTCAAAAAGTTCAAATTGGCAGAGATGGAATGGCACCCACTGGAAACTGACCATTCCAAAATTAGCAATGCAAATTCTAAAGTGCTAAATGCTAATTTCAAATTGAATCTTTTCACATCTCACAGTTCACTCATCCTCCATAAAAGTGAAACCTTGGGTCTCGTAGGTGAGGTCAGTAAAAGGTTCTTAGAAGATTTGGGTCTAAAAGGGGAGGTTGCCATAGGAGAACTACACCTCGATAAGTTCCATCAAATGATCCCGAAAGAGACCTTCTTTACCCCTCTCCCAAAATACCCTCCTATTGAGCGGGATCTCTCATT
>JADFOU010000075.1 GCA_022562655.1 candidate division TA06 bacterium | reverse complement strand
GCCTGCCTACTGGTCAGGCAGGCAGGACAGGCTTGTGGTTGCAATTTTGGAATTGTTGATATTTGAAATTTGGATTTATCTTTCCTTACAATCTTAAAACCTCTACTTTCTTCAGGATGTCTTTTTCATTAAAGATGAATCGTGCTCCTTCGCAATATCCCAACTCTCCCCCCATCGCATCCAGGCTCTCTCCACCCAATATGGTTAGAATTGCCGGTTCAATACTCCCTCCATGGGAGACGATTAAAGCCTTCCCGTTTTTCGGAAGTCGGGCGGCAATTCGCCTTAATCCCTCTGTAAACTTCCAACCATGATTCATAAGGATTTTTTGAGTTTCTGGAATCTTGAGATAAGCCTCTAAGAGTGTGAGCGCTTCGTCCTTCATCACTTTTTGAACCTTTTGTTCGTAGTAAGTTAGGTCCTCACCAGAAAGGGTTCCAAAGGTCTTGTCAATCTCAAAGATCTTGTACCCTAAGGCCAGAAGGGTCTGTTGGGCTCTTTTCTTGGGGCTGGAGATGATAATGTCGTAGTCTTTCTCCATCCTCTTCACCACTTCACCCACAATATACCGTCCTTCATCTGTCAGATCTTCCCATTTCTCCGCTTGGGTATGCCGTCTGACCTCAATCGTCTTCATTTGCCTGCCTCCATCAATCTCTTGAACCCCTTCTCCCCCCGGACATTGTCCAGATCTGAATCGGTTTCGGAATAGGAGCGAAGACGAGGGTCGAGATCAAAAGCCTTTTCCAGGGATTTTAAAGCCATAGACTTTTTCCCTGCAAGGGAGTAGAAACAGGCGAGGTCATAATGATAACTCCCATTTCCTGGATTGCTCTTCACTGCCCATTTCACTTCCTCTATTGCTTCTTCATACTTTTTTTCCCGAGAATAGGCAGAGGCTTTGAAGATGTGGTTCTGGGTGAGTTTGATTCCCAAAAGACGAATCAGTTCCTGGATTGGCTCAGGGTGGTCATCCACTCGGAGGTCTATATATCGATCGTCAAAGCCCCCATAGCCTCCCTGTTTCCTGACCACCAGGAGGGCTGCTGACTGCTTCCCCCTCCGATCTCCCCCGGGCACCACGAGGCGTTCTGCAAGTTCTCCCGTTGTTTCCTCAAATGCTTCCCCCATAGCTTTCACGACCTCCTCCCCGGTGAGGATATTCCCCTGGGCGGTGTAGGTCTTCCCCTGGTGATCCCCCGCCCATTCATTACATTTCGAGCCTGTATAGGCGGAAATGGTTCCCCGGGTGCCTACGATTCCCAACTGTCTTTGGTCCCGGCCCTCGTCTTCATCTATCAACTTCTTCAGAACTTCTTCGGCGGAGAGACCCTCCTCCAAAAGGGCAAGACCTCTCGGACCATAAGACGTGTTGGCGAAGGCTTGGGTGGCGACAGCCCCCACCCCTGCCTTTGCCCAGGGGACAACAACCCCCACCCCGAAAAACTTCGACTGGACTGCTATCCCCAGATCCCCATTCTCCGGGTCAATGGCGACGATGGAGAAAGTGGAGGGGATCGGTTGAGGGATTTTTTCTGCGAGGGTTTGAGGTGCATGAAAAGGGATTATGATCAAGAGACTCAGAAGAATAACCCTCTGCCCAACAGAGTTTTCCATAATAATCTCCTTTTTAATCCTCCAATTTCATCTCTAAAATCCAATCGAGACGAAAGATTCGTTCTTCCTTCCGAAGATGGCAGTAGGCTCTTCAATAGAGTGAATCCTCGCAGATCCGATCGCTCAAATGAGGAAGGAGACCAGTGGTCTCCACATCGAATGCTGCAAAAAGGACCTCTTTTATGGGTTTCTGGAGGTCAATTCCCATCACTCCTCCTTTATTGGAAACTATTTTGAATGAATTGTCAAGAAGTTCTTTTGAGAGAGGAGAGGAATTCTTTACTGACGGTTGAGACGTCTGAGAACCAGGAGTCCACAGCCTGCGAGGATCAGGACGGCAGAAGCCAGATCTCGACTCGTGGGATAGATTGTGAGAAAAACGAGGGAAAGGACTGCGACGATGAGGGGTTGGGTTTGATTGATGATGGCAGTTTTCGAGACCTCGATATGGACGAGGCTATATAGATAGAGGATTCGAGCGAGGAAGGATCCTGTCAAGCCTGTGGCGGCGGTCAAGAGGATCCACTTGGTTGGGTTTTCGGGAAGGACGAGAAAACCAGAGGTTTCTGGTCCGAAGGAGAGTCCGATGAAGCCAAAGCCTCCGAGAAGGAGGGTCACAATGGGATTTCGGACAAAAAGAAAAAGGGTGGGGGGAACTTCTTCGATCTTCTTCTTTGCGAGAACCTCCAAGAGTCCAAAGCAAATGGAACTTGCGACGATCCACCAGAATCCCTGAGAGAGGGAAGGGGGTGCATGATACTTTAAGATAATGACGCCAAGGGAGATGAGGATCCCCCCCAGGGCTTCCCGTCCGGTAAACCTGTCACCGAGGAAGACGATACCCAGGAGAACGGTGATAGGGACCTCTAAGCGACTGAGAAGGGAGGCACTGGTGGGCTCCATTAAAAAGATGCCTACCCAGAGAGTGTAGAGCCCTATGAAGGTGAGGAGGGTCTGGAGGAGGAGATAGAGAAGAAGGCCCGGGCGAAGGGTGCGGATCAGGTGGAGTTCTTTTCGGAAGACGATCCAGAGGAAGGCGAAGAGGGAAGAGAAGAGAAACTGGAGGAATCCAAAGGTGAGAGGGTCAAGGACAGCAAGAACCGGCTTGGCAATGATGAAGGTGATTGCTGCGGTCAGAGAAGCAAAGAAGGCAAAGAGTACCCCAAGTCTTCGTGACCGGTACGGGCGTATTGCCCGAATCGGGAAGGCCATACGCCCCTACTTTCCTCCCTTACGAAATCGTTCGATCTGTTCCTTGAGATATTTGTCTCCAGGAGACAACTTTAATGCTCTCTCTTCCACTTCAATCGCCTTCTTCCGATTGCCGAGCCGAAAATAGACCTCTGCCAGAGTATCTAAGATCTCCCAGGACTTGGGTTCCAACTTGACCGCTCGTTTTGCCGCCTCAAGAGCCTCTTCTAAAAACATATCGTGAGTCGCAACAGACCATGCAAGGGCGTTGAGCAGTCCGGCGTTTTTTGTACCTTCTTTGAGAACGCGTTTTAGCGTCCTCCCAACCCATTCACGTTCTCGCCTCGCCAGATCGGGTTTCCCTTCCTTCTCATAAGTCTCCGCAAAACGGAGATGGGATTCGGTAAGGTCTGTCGCCTCTAAGATCCGATAGAGACGGATCAGTTCTTTGATGGGTTCTTTGTGGTCATCTACCCGAATGTCCACATAACGGTGGTTGTATTCGGGAAATTCCTCACTGGGTCGGACGATTAGGAGAGCCGCGGACTGCTTCCCCCGTTTATCCCCTCCCGCCTTCTGCCCTGCGACCAGTGCCGCAAGGAGCCTTTCTCCCAATTCCCCATCGGTCTCCTGAAAGGCTTTGATCATTCCTTCAACGACCCCCTTTCCCGCCAGGATATTCCCCTGACAGGCAAAACCATAGCCCGTTGAATCTCCCGCCCACGAGAGGCATTGTTCACCAGTGAAGGATGCTGAATTTCCCTTTGCGTCCACAACGCCGATCTGCCGATGGTCTTTCCCGGGATCGTGTTCGATGAGCCAGTCGAGAGTCTCCTGGGCTGAAAGTCCAGACTGGAGAAGTTTCAACCCTTTGGGACCAAAGGATTCATTTGTGGATGCCTGCGTGGCAATGGCACCCACCCCTGCCTCCACCCACGGCACAGCCATCCCGACGTTGAAAGCCCTCGACTGAACCACCACCCCGAGTTCCCCGGTGAGGGAGTCATAGGCAACCATCGAGAAGGTTCCGCTTGGTGCGGTGCCGGAGCCTACTAGTGAGAAAAGAACAAGTAGAGATAAAGTATTCATTTTAAAATTATCAATTAACAATTAGCATATCAAAAGTTTTCAAGATCGATTTTCCGGGGGGGGACCAAGAGTGATGGTGGCGATATTGGGCTTTTCCTCGTTATAGGGACTGTAAATTTGAGCCGAATCTCCATTAGCAAAAACCTTGTATTTCCAGGATTGACCGGTCATGGGGTCTTTGAGGAGTTCTCCCATTTCCCTTGCGTCCACTTCGATCAAGTTGGAAGGGTAGCTGTGGTTTTGGAGATGGTAGAGTTGAGCCAAAGCCGCTGCTCCTCGTAGCCTTATTTTCAGCTTGGCTTCCAAACGCCTTTTTGTCATGGAGAAAGAGTACGGTACGGCCATTTTTTCCACCCAATTGTGGCTTTCACTTATCCGCTCATCCCACTGCTCTTCCAGTTGTTTCAATTTCTGCAAGTTCTGGTCTTCTATTTTTGCGATACCTTTGGCGTGCTCTTGATAGGAAGTAATCGCATCCACCCAGGCTCGGTTTACGGAAAAGAACGTGGACCAGGAGCGAAGATGGGTGAATCCCCACAGAAAGAAACGATTGTGGAGGAATTGCCTGGTAATGCTGCCTGCATCTACGAAATTTGGCATTTTCTCTTCCATCTTTATATCCGTGATGGGCATCATCCAGGTCTCACTAAGAATGTCTTCTCCAAGAGAAGGCCAGGTGGAGGAGAAGAGATTGAGGTCTCTGGCAATCTCTTTGAGGTCTTCTTCTGGAAAGGAAAAAGTTTTCAAATCTTTCTTCATCTCCGTGATTCCGAAACTAAGACACACAGTGCCGATCATATGTCCGATAAATGTTCGATCACCGCCAGTGATATCCTGTCCAAACCTCGCTGCATCGAGATAATCTCGGGTGGCTTGATGGGATCTCCCCATGTTTTGGGAAAGACGACCGTGAGATGCAAGAAGTTTAGTGAGAGTCCGAAGAGACATGTAGTCAGGGAGAGGTGCCTCTATTCCTTTTTCATATTCGATGGGGAGAAGGCATCTTGTCTGTTTCAATCCTCGCCGAACATCGTTTAGAGCCCCTTCATATCGGAAAAGGATTAAGGAAATTTGTTCAATGTCCACCTCCTTTCCCCGAAGGAACTTTTCAATAGAATTTCTTTCGCTGTCGGTCATCGGCTCTATTGCTTTCACGGCCCGAGCATAGAAGTCCCAGGCATTCCCATCTTCGACCTTTCCATTGTAGACCGGTTTTTGGTATCCCCCTTGACTGCGAAAGTCCTCAAAATACGTTAAAGCCTCTTTCCTCATCTCGTTCAACCGAGGTTTCGCGATGAGGTCACCGATGAGGCCCATAGACCCAACCAAAAGCCCGACCAAGATCAGTAGAATGATGGGAATGACAATGATATAGCCATAAATCTTGAGCCTCTTTTTCAGGCTCTCTTCCCAAATAAGTTTCATTTTTCCCTCCTTAATACATCTGACATTGGACTTTGGACATTAGACGATTGACTAAAAAAAAGTAATACTGATTTCCTGTCTAGGTCTAAGGTCTATCGTCTATAGTCTGAATTTCTTCTTCTCTCGGCCGGTCCTCACAGACTTTCTGGTAGTTGCAGTATCGGCAGGCTTTCGGGTCGGTCACGACTGGAAAATCCTCTTTTCGGGCGATGTTCCTCTCGGGATCCACCAAAATGCGCTTCATCTCACCGACATTCCCTCGAATCTCTTCTTTGATCCTCTCGATATTATCAGGATCAAAATCCTCCTCACGAATCGTTCCCGTGGAGAGATTTACCTCCATGGCCCTCACATTATCCGGTTCCCCCCAACCTTTTTCAATAACGTAAAGGAGATAGGTAGGGAGTTGGAATTCATCTGCCGAGCCCGTCTTCCCTGCCCGACCTTCGGCCAGGGAAGCGGATTCTTTCCGATCTTCTCGACCCGTCTTCCAATCGATGATTTGGACCCCACCCTCCTCCATCCGATGGAGAACATCAGGTTTCACATAGACTTTTGTTCCCTCAAAATCAAAGGAGCTTACTTTCTCTATGGGAAGCCAATAGTCCTGAGGGAGTTGTTTCAACTTCTCCAGGATCTTGGAGTCGAAAAAGTTTTCAAGGCAGGTCATGATATGTTTCTTCACCTCTTGCCACTCCTCGTCCGTGAGATTCAGTTTATATTCATGTTCAAAGAGGCCACCGATTTTGGGATCAAGCCGATAAGAGCCATTCCTGGATCTCACAAAATCCTTCCGCATCTCAACGAGTACCCGTTCCTCTATCCTTTGCCGATCCAGTGCCACCCGATTCGGGTCCTCTGCTCCTTTCAGGTCTTTCAGTGCCAACTCAACTCCCCAGTGGACCAACTCTCCTGCCCACATCCATCGGGTCTTCAACTGTTTTAGGATATAAATCTCCCTTGTCTGCTGGGAGACACGATCCACATCCCACCCTCCCCAGGACCCATAATAATGAAACCAGTAGCGCCGGTGACACTCTTCAAATATTCGGGCCCTGGACTTGCTCCAGGAGAATTCGTTCTTCAGTTCTGCCATTATTCAGTTGTAAGTTGTTAGTTTTTGGTTGTTAGACAACCTTAAACAAAACAACTGAAAACTAAATTTGACTTTATATCCGAATTTTTACCCTGTCAATTAAAATCTCAAGAGGGATTACAAAATTAATAGATGCAAGATCGAAAATTAGATCTTTTACTGACAATCGCAAAAGGAATGGAAATATCTGGTAGCCGCAACCTTCAGGTTGCGCCCCGGCTTGGGCGAGGCGGCTACCCTTCCATTAATTATGCGTAACTCAATAGTTTTGGATCTAAAAAATCTTGGTGGAAAAAAGGAGGACCCCTCCACAGAGAAGAGGGATGAGAAGGTTATCGTCAAGAAATAGGGGAAATAATTCGACAAGCGTTGCCGAAACTGCACCCATGAGGGAAGTTTTCCAATTGAAGAAGGCTAAGGAGATGAGGAAACAGAGAAGGAGGCAGGCAAGGCTTCCTTCCAGGGTTTTATCAAAAATTCTGGTCTTTCCAAACTTCTTTCCAACAATCGCTGCGACAGAGTCTCCGATAGAGAGATAGAGCATGGAGGCAATGGCAATCTCTCGCGGAAAGAGGAGAACGGCGAGTGAAGAGGAGATCAGGTAATAGGTAGAACCATTCAATTGATGGGCATCTTTTTCTGCCGTGAGGGGAGCGAAGATGCGAAAAAAGAGTTCGTTCATCCTGGGAAAAGTGAGTCGAATGATGTCCATCAGGAGAAAGGGAATGAGAAAGGCGATGAGGATCTTCAGATAGAGAAATTTTTCGGGAATGAGAAGGTATCCGAAGGCAACGACAGATCCGAAGAGATGGAAGATTTTTCGGTAGTAAAAAAGTTTTGACATTTTTTTAACAAAAGAGCGACCTATGAGGTCGCCTCTCTTGTGAGTAGGGTGTAGATAGCATGTAGTAGGCAGGGGGGAGGACTTTCGCTGATCTTGTGGTATAAATAATTAATCTGATAAATCTGTTAATCCACTGTTACTGCAACTGTCACCTGCAATTGACAAGCGGGGACGCTTTACCTACTGTTCTACGGGCAAGGTGACCTTGCCTCTACGACTGCTACTGCAACTGCATTCTGCCACTGGTGTTCAAAATCCGCTTAATCCGCTGATAAACTATAATATAATCTTGCGAAATCTCGAGGTTTAAATAGGTGAGGTGATGGGAGTAATCGATATTCATATCCACATCCAGCCCTGGTGGCAGTTGAAACCAGCGGTTCTGGACCGGATGAGAGAGGGTCGTGAGGACTTTGATGATCTGATGGCGATCATGAAAGACCCGGAACGATTGATTCGGCTCTTGGATTCTGCGGGGGTGGAGAAGGCAGGGTTAATCAATTATGTTAGTCCAGACATAATGGGGTTCACGGATGAGGTCAATTCCTTTATCATAGACTATACGAAAGGGAGGCGAGATCGGTTTATCCCCTTCGGTTCCATCCATCCCCGCTATTCAAAAAATACTCGGGAGGAGATGGACCAATTAATCCAAAAGATGGGAATTCAAGGGATTAAAATTCACCCTCCCCACCAACTCTTCTATCCCAATGATTATCAGAATGGGATGACTGCTTTGGAGATCATTTATCAAAAGGCAGAGGCGTCAGGAATCCCTGTAATGTTTCATACCGGGACATCCATCTTCCCAGGAGCCCGTACAAAGTATGGAGATCCGATTTACATCGATGATGTTGCAATAGATTTTCCCAAGTTAGCCATCATCCTCGCCCACGGGGGAAGACCTTTCTGGATGGAGACCAGTTTCTTTCTTGTACGACGTCATCCCAATGTCTATATGGATATATCAGGAATTCCACCCAAGAAACTACTCCAGTATTTCCCCCGCCTTGAGGAGATCGCCCACAAAACCCTTTTCGGTACAGACTGGCCCGGACCGATGATCAAAAGTATCAAAGACAATATCGAGGCCTTCAAAGGTCTTCCCCTCTCCGAGGAGGCAAAAAAGAAGATCCTCCGAGAGACTGCCCTTAAAATTTTTAGTTAGCAGAAAAATCGAAATTCTAAAGGACAAAAGGCGAAAAAACATGAACTGCTGTCAAACGCAAAATTACAACGGATTCTTTGATCGTAAGATGGCAGATAAAGAGTTGA